>JBAIYN010000325.1:0-3804 GCA_037915775.1 Burkholderiales bacterium
CGACGAAGAAAGTTGCTCCTCCAGCCATGTGTCTCCACGCGGCGCCATGTCCTGCCCCCACAGGAATTACATCGACGCCCCCCTGATTTGGCTCAGTTTCTTCTTTTCATTTATTCAAGTCGCTCCCTGCGCCGACGTCAACATGAAAATTCTCGTGACACGGAAGGCCGTTTCGAATGAAATTCCGGGTTGCCCGAAAGCCGGTGGAAAGATGTACAGACTGGGTGTCCCCTGATGTGGCGTAAGCGCACAGTGCGGGCAAAGGCGCGGCGGGCATGATCGAAAGAGGCCTTGCGGGCGGTGCGCCGACCCCGATGCGGAATATGCGCATTGCATTGACGTTTAGTTTGCGAGAACTTAACCGACGAGGAGCACGACGATTGAAGCCTCCGCGGCACACCGAAGAGCTATGTCAAGGTTGCCAAGAGTGGCGACTGGCGCGCGCAGGTGTTTTGTCGTGACTGCGGCACTTCGCTGTTTGCCTCGGGTCCGGCGAATCCCACGGCGGTTATCATCCGCCGCGCCTGCGTCGCACAGCGGGCAAATCTCAAGCCCGCGGTCCTGATCTGGCGGCACTCGGCTCCGTCCTGGCTGGCTCAGCTGTCCTCTTTTCCGGTTTTGCCGGAACGGCAAGCATTCTTGCCTGCGCCGCTAAAGTAGTGACGCCGGACGTCATTCCAGAATGACGTTTGATAGATCACGCAACGCGACGGACTCTCGTCGGACGTTGCCGAGTTGGCGTCAAGGCAGCAAGAGGGCTGCTCGCAGTATCACCGATCCTGAGTCGATCTCTTTCTGTATGTCGTTTCCGTGTCGGTGTTCCTGACCGGCAGCGTCGTGCCTGCTCTCGTGGTGGTGCGGCGGTTCTGGCTTGCCGCGCTGCTGCTGGGCATCGCAGCGATGACTGATTCGATTGTGGTGGACGTCCGTGGCTGCGAGTGCCGGTCAGATTGATCTTGCAGGCCGGCAAGCATTGGCCGCATAAATATGAACTTGCCGATTGACCGAGAAAGAACGAGGCTGTGTGAAAAATATTTCGGCGGACGATTTCGGGGGCGTCTTACGATTTTTGGGGAGCCGATCGTCGAAAACAGGGCGATTTGAGAGTTCAACCTCCGAAGAGCGCACGAAGTTCTCGCGCTTTCACATCGCCTCGACTCATTGCTGCCTTTCAGATTGGCCGGAAGCAGAGCCGTCGGCGGGGCGGCCTGGCTCGAAAAACTCGGATTGCCTATCGCGAGCGCGGTCGCGTCGAGGATCGATCTTTCAGAACGGCCCAGGATCGACGCTTGCTCATCGGGTAATCGCCGGACGCCCCCAAAAAATTGTCTGCGGAAGTCGCGCTAGCGAGTTCTTCAACAGAATCGGCCGATTCTGCTCGCACTCATCTGAGCGTTCAGTCAGCGATTCTTCTCAGAAATGCAGCGACGGTTGCTTCCGTCTCTTGCACCTGGTCCGGGCGCGCGCCTGCGAAGCCGTGGCCCACCCCAGACAACGAGACAAATCGGTGCTCTACGCCTGCGGCGGCAAGCCTTTCGGCAAGCCTTGCGGATTCCTCATGCGGCACGTCGTTGTCCCGCGTGCCGTGCACGAGCACCGTCGGCGGGTACGAGGGCGAAATGTTGCGCACCGGACAGTAAGGGTCGAACCAGGCCGGCTCCAGCGCCGGATCATGGCCCGTGACTTCTTCCAACCAGAGTCCTTGTTGACGGCAATAGAGATAGAACAAGGAACGATCGACGACTGCCGATGGATCCGGGATCAGCGGCGCAGCCAGTGAAGCAAGTGCCGCCTCGCGCGTCTGAAGATCCAGGGTACGGTAGTACGGACTGGGATCGGCCTCCCAGGACGCAGTGATATCGCCGAAACCGAAGAGTGACGCAATGGCGCAGGGCCTCGGCTCGAACATGTAGCCAGCCATCAACGACAGGTACGCGCCCGAGGAGGCTCCGGCGATGGCAATCTTTCCGGCGGAAACGCCCAGCTTCGGTCCGGACTCATGGACCCAGTGCCATGCGTCTCGAACATCTGCAAGGATGTCTGGGAGTTTGGCTTCGGGCGCCAGACGATGGTCGATCGTCACGACGACCAGGTCTTGCGCCCGCAGTGCGCTAAGCAGCGAATCCCGAGGCGAGGTCTTCCGCGAACCGAAGATCAAGCCGCCGCCGTGGATCCATATCACGCACGGATTGTTCTCGCCAACGCGGGACCCGATGACGTCAAGTTGTAGTTCCTGCCCGCCTATGACTTTGTAGGTGTGAGTCTCTCGTTCTGATTCGGAATCCTGCGCCACTGTCAGAGACCGTTTCTTCCTCGTCAGTCGAGCCTCTCAGATCCAGCGTAAGTCGAAAGGCGTGTTTGCTCCCGGGCGTTTCGCCTGATCACTGTCGAGGACTGCTCATGGCCGGTTGCTCGCGTCGTCACAATGCCATGAGGCGGTCAACGACGAGGAAGCGGTCGGTGCAACCGCGGGCGGCCGACCCGTTCCAGTCGAATGAGTTCCTCCAAAGCGGTCACGCCGCGAGCGCTCCGAGGCAGACGCACAACGGTAGGAGGTTGGCTACGAGGCCGCGTGTCGCCGCATTAGTTGTTGGGCGCCCCGCTCGCTATCCAATTCCTGATCTGATTGATCGTGGCCTGATCGAGCTTGCCGCTGGGCGGCATGATCATTCCGCTGATAGAAGTGCCTTCCATCTTCCGGATCAGGTAGCTGTTGTCCGGATCGCCCGGCTTGATCAGCAACAGCGCAGGCTGCTCGCTGCTCGGCCGGTTGACGAACGACAGGTAGGTGGTGTTGGCGTCTGCCATCGTCGCATCGTGGCAGCCGGCGCACTTCGGCGTGAACACATTGGCCTGGATCTGTGTCAGCGTCCACGTGGCCTGCTGAAGCAGTGTCGCGGTGGCCAGCGCAAAGGTGTAGGTGTTGATGTCGGTGAGTCGGAGCGTGACGCTGTAGGCCACGCTGCCCACCGCGACCGACGGAATCGTCACGATCCCGGTGCCGGCATCGAACGTGATGTCCGCCGGGCCCGGCGGATTCTGCGCCGTGGCCGCCGCCAGTCTGAAAGTGTATGTGGCCGGATCGATCAAATTGAGCAGAACGCTCGTGTAGGTAGCCGTGCCTACCTTAACGGCGGGCAGCGTGAGGACACCTGTCCCGCCGTCGAATGTGGCCTGCTGCGCCGACGCGAACATCGTGGTGAACAAAAGAAGCGCTCCAGTGGCAGCTTGGCGAACAGTGAATGTCATGATCGGCCTCCCTCGGTGAACCGCCCGTGATTGTTCGTACGACGCCGGTGCCCTCGCGGTACGTGCTTTTACGAACAAACGCGCGTGCCGAAAACCACGTGTATCCGGTACGGGGCCCTTCTCGTGTTCCGGCGAATGGTGTGCCGCACAGGACGTGCACTGCGGCGCCCAGCGAAGTCCTACGCGCATCGCCGATGCAGTCCCTCGCACCGTTCAACTTCGGATTCGATCCGAACTCGGTGGAAGAGATGGGCGTCCAGCCGTGGTCGATAGCCGCCCCGTGGAACTAACACAGGGGCGTACGCGAATACACAAGCCTATTGGTCGGTCGCCGGCACGCCACGCATCCTTGTGCCAATCGGATCAGCCGGCAGCACCGTCGTCGCGCGCGTTCAATGCGCGGACCTCATGGAGCGTCACGCCGGGCGCGACGCCCTCGGCAACGCGCACGATTCCAGACGAGTCGCCAACGAAGCGGGGAAGGGAGTCTGCCGTTAGCGCCAAAGGCGCATCGTGCCGTTGTCCACCACCCGTTGCGAAGCCGCGCTAGGCTAA
>JBAIYN010000257.1:0-2262 GCA_037915775.1 Burkholderiales bacterium
ATGGCGCGCCTGCATCCGCAGCCGCCCCGCTTGCCGGCATCCAGCCCGTCTTGACCCAACCCGCCTATCGCTTCTGCCCGGTCTGCGCCACGCCGCTCGTGCCGGGCACGCATGGCGAGCGCGAGCGCCTAGGCTGTCCCGCCTGCGGCTGGGTGCACTGGGACAATCCGACGCCGGTGGTCGCGGCGGTGATCGAATACGGGGGCAAGGTGCTGCTCGCGCGCAACGTGGCGTGGCCGCCGAAGATGTTTGCGCTGGTGACCGGCTTCCTCGAGCGCGGCGAGCACCCGCGCGCGGCGGTGGTGCGCGAGGTGAAGGAGGAGACCAACCTCGACGCGCTCGATGCCCGGCTGATCGGCGTCTACGACTTCGCGCTGCGCAACCAGGTGATCATCGCGTACCACGTCACCGCGCAGGGCGATGTGCGACTGAACGAGGAACTCGCCGAATACCGGCTGCTGGAGCCGGCCGACGTGCGGCCCTGGCCGCGGGGGACCGGGCAGGCGCTGGCCGACTGGATGCGCGCCCGCGGCCTGGAAGTAAACTTCCTGCCCCTCGGCGGATAGCGGGAAGGCACGGCGATGCCATCGACGATCAGCTTCGACAAGGAGATCGATACGCGCGGCCTGAACTGTCCGCTGCCGATCCTGCGCGCAAAGAAGGCGCTTGCCGAACTGGCGAGTGGGCAGGTTCTGAAGATCGTCGCGACCGACCCCGGGTCGATGCGCGACTTCAAGGCGTTCGCCAAGCAGACGGGCAACGAGCTGCTCGCGCAGGAGACGGTCGACGACGAGTTCATCCATTTTCTGAGGCGGCGCTGACCATGAGGCTCTTTGTCACCGTGGTGCTTGGGCTGGTCGTGCTGGGCGCGGGATGGCTGTGGCTCGCGCTGAACTGGAATTACTCGACCGGCGAGCGCGCCGGCTGGGTGCAGAAGTTCAGCCGGAAGGGCTGGGTCTGCAAGACCTGGGAGGGCGAGCTGGCGATGGTGTCGATGCCCGGCGCCGCGCAGGAGAAATTCTTCTTCACCGTCTGGGACGACGACGTGGCCGCGCAGATCAACAAGGCGATGGGGCGGCGGGTGTCGCTGCACTACGACGAGAAGATCGGCCTGCCGACGTCATGCTTCGGCGACACCCGGCACTGGGTCAATGGCGTGACGGTCGTGCCGGAGATCCCGCTGGCGCCGGGAGTCGTGGTTTCACCATCCGCCGCGCCGCAGAAGTAGCCGGCTTCGAGAACTGCGCGCACGCAAGTCGCCTGCCCGGCGCGGTGCTACCTTGCGTGCACGAATCAACCGTGACAATGGAGGAAGCAATGAGGGGAATCTGCGGATGTCTCTTTGCGGGCGCGCTGCTGGCAAGCTCGGCTGCATTCGCGCAACCGGCCGGCGGGACATTCACGGTCAAGCACTTGACGCCCGAGACCGCGCAAAAGGCGGTCAACGCGGCGCTGGCCGAGTGCCGCAAGCGCGGCTATCAGGTGGCCGTCGCGGTGGTCGATCGGTCCGGCGTGGTGCAGGCGCTGATCCGCGATCGCTTTGCCGGGCCGCACACTCCCCGGGCCGCGATCGGCAAGGGCTGGACTGCGGTGAGCTTCCGCACCGATACGACCGAACTCGTGAAGATGACCCAGCCTGGCCAGCCGAGTGCGGGCATCCGCGACCTGCCGCGCGTGGTCGCGCTCGGCGGCGGCGTGCAGATCCAGGCGGGCGGCGCGATGGTCGGCGCGATCGGGGTGTCCGGCGCGCCGGGCGGCGACCTCGACGAGCAGTGCGCGAAGGCGGGAATCGCCGCGATCCGCGACGAGATCGAGATGTAGAAGGGCGCTGATCGCGCTCAGTCGGGCTCGATCAGCGGCGCCAGTTCGTCGACGACCTCGCGCACCGATGCGCCGGCGCTGCGCAGCGCACGCAGCCGGCCGGAACCGGACAGGGCTTCGCCAAGCGCAAACGCGCCGGGATAGGCGTTGCGCCACGGATCGAAGACCCAGTGTGCATCGGCGCCGCGGAAGCCGAGATCGAACTCGACATAGATCGCGACGACCAAAGCCTCCAGGCCCTTCACTTCCGATTGCGCGATGCGGATCGGCTTGCGGCGCATGTACGGCGTGGCACCGATCAGGTTCGTGCTGCCCGCGAGCGGATCGCGCGCGGCGAAGCACAGCTTCCGCACACCGGACATGTACAACGCGCCAACGCACAGCGGGCAGGGCTCGAGCAGCGAATACAGCGCGCAGTTCGAGTCGATGCGGTCGCGCTCG
>JBAIYN010000714.1:0-11464 GCA_037915775.1 Burkholderiales bacterium
CGAGCCGATTCGACTTCCCGGTGCCGCGCTGGTCGACGTACACGATGTCGCGCCGCGCGTTCAACTGTGCGAACACGGGCTCGATCAGGGCCGCTGCGTTCATCGCGGACTGGCCCGGGCCGCCGGCGAACACGAACAGCGGATCGCCGGCGCGGCTCTTCGCCAGCGCCGGGATCACGGCGAAGTGGACCGGGATCCGGCGCCCGCCGGGCGCGTCCGGGTTTTCGGGCCGATCCAGCGCGCCGCATTTGACCTCGTTCTCGATGCCCTTCAGTCGGCATGCGACAAGCTCGATTGCAGAAGCGGGCCTGACGGCCATCACCGCACAGGCGAGCAGGGCGATCAGGAGCGGCGCTTTCATCGGGGCGGATCGACAAACGGAGCGGAGCGTATACAAACGCGACGACCGCCGCACGCCGGAAATGACGAAGCGCCGCAAGTGCGGCACCGGCTGCCGGTTTCGCAGGCGCAGGCAGCGCGCCGCTCCTTACAATGCCCGCGTGTCTGCGACCGCTTCCTCGTCCGCGTCCAGCGCGAGCGCGCCCGCATCCGGCCGCTTCGGCGCCGGGCTGCTGCTGGCCGGCACCGGCAGCGTGCTGTTCTCGGGCAAGGCGATCGTCATCAAGCTCGCGTATCGATACGGCGTCGACGCGGAGACGCTGCTGGCGCTGCGCATGCTGCTGGCGGTGCCGTTCTTCCTCGCGGTGCTGTGGTGGACCTCGCGCGGCGCGCGCCCGCTGACGCCGAAGGAACACGCGAAATTGGTCCTGCTCGGGCTGCTCGGCTACTACGCCGCCAGCTACGCGGACTTCCTCGGTCTGCAGTACATCAGCGCCGGGCTCGAGCGGCTGATCCTGTTCCTGAACCCGACCATCGTGCTGGTTCTGTCGGTGCTGTTCTTCGCGCGCCGCGTCGATCGGCGCGACCTGATTGCGCTCGCACTCGCATACGGCGGCATCGTGCTGGTCTTCTGGCACGACGTGCACGCCGGCGGCCAGGTCATGCTGGGCGCGAGCCTCGTGTTCGTGAGCGCGGTGACATATGCGGTTTACCTGGTTCTCGCGGGCGAGGTGGTTCAGCGCATCGGCGCGCTGCGGCTCACTGCGTACGCGATGTGCGTATCTTCGGCAGCCGTTTGCGTGCAGTTCGCGCTGATGCGGCCGCTGGCCGGGCTCGCCCAGCCGGCGCCCGTGCTGTGGCTTTCGCTGATCAATGCCGTCGCCTGCACCGTCGTACCGGTGTTCGCGACGATGCTGGCGATCGCGCGCATCGGCGCCGGGAATGCGTCGATGATGGGCATGATCGGGCCGGTCTCGACTATCGTGTTGGGATTCCTGTTTCTCGGCGAGGCCATCTCGGGCTGGCAGCTGGCCGGCACCGCGCTGGTCCTCGCCGGCGTGTTCGTGCTGTCAAGAAAGGCCGCCTGACGTGCGGCCGCGAAAGGAGCAATGCAAATGAAGGCGAAAGCAATTCGAATCGAAGCGCACGGCGGCCCCGAACTGTTGAGGCTCGTCGAAGTCGATGTCGGCGATCCGGGCCCTGACGAGGTCCGGATCCGCAACCACTCGGTCGGGCTGAATTTCATCGACATCTACTACCGCACCGGGCTGTATCCGGCCGCGCTGCCGCACGGGCTCGGATTCGAAGGGGCCGGCATCGTCGAGGCCGTTGGCGCCAACGTGAAGGTCCTGAAAGAGGGCGATCGCGTGGCGTACCCGCAGGGGCCGATCGGTGCCTATGCTGACCTGCGCGTGATGCCGGCGGCGACGGTCGTGCGGCTGCCGAAGAAGATCAGCTTCGACGAAGGCGCCGCGGTGATGCTCAAGGGCCTGACGGTGCAGTACCTGTTCCGTCAGACCTATCGGCTGCAGGGCAACGAAACGATCCTGTTTCATGCAGCCGCGGGCGGCGTGGGCCTGATCGCCTGCCAGTGGGCGAAGGCGCTCGGGGTGAAGCTGATCGGCACCGTCAGTTCCGACGACAAGGCCGCGTTGGCGAAGAAGCATGGCGCGTGGGCGACGATCAACTACACGAAGGAGAACTTCGTCGAGCGCGTGAAGGAACTGACCGGTGGCGCCAAGGTGCCGGTCGTCTACGACGGCGTCGGCAAGGACACCTGGGAGGGTTCGCTCGACTGCCTGCAGCCGCGCGCGCTGATGGTCAGCTTCGGCAATGCGTCAGGCGCGGTGACCGGCGTCAATCTCGGCATCCTCGCCGCCAAGGGATCGCTGTTCGTCACGCGGCCGACATTGGCGACGCACATCATTCCGCGCAGGAAGCTCGAGGAGTCGTCCGAGGAGATGTTCGACCTGATGCAGAAAGGCAAGATCAGGGTCGAGATCGACCAGCGCTATCCGCTCGCCGATGCGGCGCGCGCCCACGCGGACCTGGCGGCGCGCAAGACGACCGGATCGACCGTGCTGGTCCCGTGATCCGGGCGGCCTGCGCCCGCAGCCGATGTAGCGGGCGCAGATCGGCCGGATCGCTTCAGGTGCCGGGGCAGGACTTCGTATCGCCCGGCACCTTGCCCACGAGCAGCAGGAAGTTCCCGAACGGGGCCATGTTTCCCATCGCTTCCAGCTTCGGGCCGACGAAATCCAGGCGCCCGAACATCATCGCGCGCATCGGGCCGTAGTCGCCCTTGCCCATTTCGATCCAGCGTGTGGTCTCGGCACTCATCACGTAGTCGGCGCCGTGGTCGAGGGTCGCGGTCTCGACCTTGCCGCCGTACACGCACATTGCCTTGTCGCTCTTCAGCGCGATGCGCAGTTCGGCCGTCGGTTTATCACCGCAGTCCTTGCGGAACAGCTGCAGGACCTTGTAACCGCGATTCTTGTCGTTCTTGATCCAGCCGGTTTCGACCAGGCGGTCGGTCAGCACCGAGTCCTTGTTCCAGGCGTCGCAGGCGCCCTGCGCCCACTCGGCCGACATCAGCACCGACTGCGCCGCTGCGGGAGAAAGCAGGGCCGGCGCAAGGGCAAGGAAAGCGAGGGCGGAACGCAGCTTCATGGCGGGTCCTTTTGCGGGAGCGGGATCGGGGGCAAGGGTATCGGTCCGCAGCGTCCGGCTTGTGTGACGAGCCTCACACAAGCGCTCGTGACCGCATTCAGAACACGCCCGGGATCAGCCGGCGCGTGCGTGCCGCGTAGTCGCCGTATTCGGGAAACGCGGCGCGCAGGTAGCGCTCCTCGCGCGTCAGCTTGGCCAGCAGCACCGCGAGCAGCGCGACCCACAGCAGACAGCGCCACGGGCGCGGGTCGGCGGCAAGGCCGGCGGCCATCGCCAGCAGCACGGCCAGATACATCGGATGCCGCACGAAGCGGTAGACGCCCTGCGTGACGAGGCGCGCGCCGGACTTCAGTTCGGGCCGGATATTGAAGTTGCCGGGGCGATTGGCCGCCAGCGCGGCCATCCCGACCACGCCGCCGGCGGCGAGCAGGGCGGCGGCCGCCACATTCGACGCCGGCGAGCCGAGTGGCCGGGTGGTGACGATCAGCGCGCCGATCAGCACGAACTGCAGCGCGACCAGCAAACCCGAGGTCACAGGCTCAGCCCGCCAGTGCCTTGGTGACGATCTCGCGCACGTCGCGCGAAATGCCGGCGGCGCCCGCGACCTGCAGCAGCGCGTCGCGCATCAGCCGGCCCCGGTTCGGCGTGTACTTGCGCCACCGATCCAGCGCGCGCGCGACGCGCGCGGCCACGGTCGGATTCATGCGGTCCAGCCGCAGCACCTGCTCGACCCAGAACTCGTATCCCGATCCGTCGTCGCGATGGAATTCGGCCGGGTTGTGCACACAGAAGGCGAGCACGAGCGCGTAGACGTTGTTCGGATTGCTGATCGAGAAGCGCGGGTGCTTCAGCAGTACGCGCACGCGTGTCAGCACCGGGACCTCGCCCGGCTGCGCGACCGCGGTGGCCTGCACCTGGAACCACTTGTTCATCAACAGCGGCTCGTCGCTCCAATCGCGCGCGCACTGCACCAGCACATCGGCCTTGGAGGCATCCTTGCTGTTGACGATGGCCGTGAGCGCGGCGAGACGATCGGTCAGGTTGTCGGCCTGCGCCAGCTGGGTCCGCGCCCATCCGAGTGCATCGCGGTCGCCGCCGTCGACCAGGAAACACAGCGCGAGGTTGCGCAGCGCGCGCCGGCCCGCCGCCGCCGGATCGGGGCGATACGGATCGCGGCTGGCAAGCTGGGCGTACTGCGATCGCCAGCGCGTCGCCATCTGCCGGCCCATCTCGCGCCGGACGAACTGGTGCGCGGTGCGGATGGCGACCGGATCGACCATTGCACGTTGCTCGGCCAGGAACGATTCGGTCGGTAGCTGCAGCGCGTGCGCCTTGAACGCGTGCGACAGCCCGCCGTCGTCGAGCGTCGTCGCGAACAGATCGGTCAGCGCACCGTCGAGCGCGAGCGGGTGCTCGGTCTCGCTGGCGTTGATCAGCGCGAGCAGGCGGTCGCAGGCGAGCCGCTGACCCGCCTCCCACCGGTTGAACGGATCGCTGTCGTGCCGCGCGAGGAATGGCAGTTCGGTATCCGTGTAGCGATAGTCGACGATGACGGGCGCGGAGAATCCGCGCGCCAGCGATGCGACCGGCGGTTGGTCGACACTCACGAAGCGGAACGACTGGGTTGGCTGCGTGAGTTCGAGCACGCGGGTCGTCTGCGTCGTGGCCTCGCCGTCCAGCTGCAGCGGCAGGTCGCGTCCGTCGGCGCCCACCAGCCCGACCGCGAACGGGATATGGAACGGATCCTTGTCCGGTTGGCCCGGCGTCGGCGGGCAGCTCTGCGTCAGCGTCAGCGTGTAGCTGCGTGCGCCAACGTCGTAGGCGGAGGCGACACTTACGCGCGGTGTGCCCGCCTGCGCGTACCAGCGCGAGAACTGCGACAGGTCGCGCCCGTTTGCGTCGGCGAGCGCAGCGACGAAGTCGTCGCAGGTCACCGCCTGTCCGTCGTGGCGCCTGAAGTACAGATCGAGCCCGCGGCGGAAACCCTCGCGCCCGAGCAGCGTGTGCAACATGCGCACGACCTCCGCGCCTTTCTCATAGACGGTCGCGGTGTAGAAATTGGCGATCTCCTGGTACGAATCAGGGCGCACCGGGTGCGCCATCGGGCCGGCGTCCTCGGGGAACTGCGACGCGCGCAGCGTGCGCACGTCCTCGATCCGTCGCAGCGCCCGGCTGCCCGCGTCGGGCAGGCCGTCGGTCACGAACTCCTGCTCGCGAAAGACGGTCAGGCCCTCCTTCAGGCTCAGCTGGAACCAGTCGCGACAGGTGACGCGATTGCCGGTCCAGTTGTGGAAGTACTCGTGGCCGACGATCGCCTCGATGCCGGCATAGTCCTCGTCGGTCGCGATCGCAGGGCTGGCCAGCACGTAGCGGGCGTTGAAGATGTTCAGGCCCTTGTTCTCCATCGCGCCCAGATTGAAATCGTTCGACGCGACGATCATGAACCGGTCCAGATCGAGCTCGAGCCCGAACCGCTCCTCGTCCCAGCGTATCGCGCGCTGCAGGCACTCGAGTGCATGGGCGGCCTGGTCGACATGGCCCGGCTCGACCCAGACCTGCAGCAGCACATTACGTCCGGAGCGTGTGCGCCACCTGGCCTCGTTGCATTCAAAGCGTCCCGCCACCACCGCGAACAGGTAGCTCGGTTTCGGAAACGGGTCGTGCCAGCGCGCGTAGTGCCGTCCATCGGCGAGCGGGCCCTGCTCCTGCAGGTTGCCGTTGGCCAGCAGCACCGGATAGCGGCGCGCGTCGGCGCGCAGCGTCACCGTGTAGACCGCCATCACGTCCGGCCGGTCCGGAAAGAACGTGATGCGGCGGAATCCTTCGGCCTCGCACTGGGTGAAGAAATTGCGGTTGGAGACGAACAGCCCCATCAGCTCGGTGTTCGCCTGCGGCTGGATCGAAGTGACGATGCGCAACGTGGCGCGGTCGCCAATGCCGTCGACGCTCAGGGTGCCGTCCTGCACGCGATACCGGCTGGCCGCGAGCGGCACGCCGTCGACCTCGATCGATTCGAGCTGAAGATCCTCGCCGTCGAGCAGCAAGGGGTCGTGCCGCCCCGGCTCGCGGCGCTTCACCTGCAGCGTCGATGTGACTCGCGTCAGCTGCGGGTCGAGATCGAGCTCCAGCGCGACCGAGTCGACCAGGAAGTCCGGCGGCCGGTAATCGGCGCGGCGGATGGTGACGCTCTGGTCGTTGCGCATTGCCGGTGTTCGACTCAACGCAAGGCTGCGCGTTCCACGAGCGGAGCAGGCATCGCGTACCGCCGGTCAGTGGCGCGTGGTCTCGCGCTGGCGCGAGAGGGTCCGATCGAGCGCCTGCAGAAACTCGGCGGCGACGATCGGCTTGGTCCAGTAATCGAGGAAACCGGCCTGCAGCGCACGCGCGCGATCGCTCGGCATCGCATCCGCCGACAGCACCACGCAGGGCACGGAACCGTTGACGGCGGCGCGCAGTCGGCGCAGAAGCTCGATCCCGTCCATGTCCGGCAGCCGCATGTCGACCAGGGCGAGGTCGGGCAGGCTGGACGCGGCGAGCGCCAGGCCCTCGGTTCCACTGGTCGCCTCCAGCAGCCGGATGCCGGGGCGAAGCGCCAGCACCTCTCGCACGAGTTCCCGGTTCGACCGGTTGTCTTCCACATAGAGCACGGTAGCCGTGGAGGCCGGACGGATCGCAGTGTTCACCGCCGTCCCGCTCGGCGACGACGCTGCGGGCAGCTCCTCCTCGATCGGCAGACGAACGCGGAACTCGGTGCCTTCTCCGCTGCGGCTCGTGACTTCGATCCGTCCCCCCATCAGCTCGATCAGGTGGCGCGTGATCGTCAGTCCGATGCCCGAGCCCTCGATCGGCGACGTCTCGAATCCAAGCCGGTTGAACGGCTGGAACAGCTGCGCCAGCTGCTGCTCGCTCATGCCGTGGCCGGTGTCGCGCACGCTGATCTGCGCCGCATGTCCGGCGCGGCCGATCGCGATGTCGATGCGCCCGCCATCGCGGTTGTACTTGACGGCATTGGACAGCAGGTTCAGCAGCACCTGCTTCAGGCGCGTCGGATCGGCGCGCACGGTCGCAGGTGTCTGCGCATCGAAGTGCAGCTCGATCGCGATATTGCACTGCGCGGCACTCGACGAGATCAGCTCGACGCTCTCGTGGATGGCGCCCGCCAGCGGGACCGAGGTCAGCGACAGCGACAGCCTGCCCGCCTCGATGCGCGACAGCTCCAGTACTTCGTTGATCAGGTTCAGCAGGTGCCAGCCGGCGCTCTCGATCTGCCTGACCCGATCGGATTGCACCGGCGTCAGCGGATTCTTGCGGTCGAGCCCGAGCACCTGCGCGAAGCCGAGGATTGCGTTCAGCGGCGTGCGCAGCTCGTGGCTGACGCGCGACAGCAGTTCGCTCTTGGCCTGGCTTGTGCGCTCGGCCGCCTCCTTGTCGCGCAGCGCAGCCTCGGCCAGGCGCTTGTCGGTGACGTCCCAGCTGACGCCGATCATGCGCACCGGCACGCCGACCTGGTCGCGTTGCACGCGGCCGCGCGACGCGATCCAGCGCACGCCTCCGTCGGGCAGGACGACACGGAACTCGATGTCGCACTGGCCGGTTTCGGCGATGGCCTTCATGATCATTGCCTGCGAACGCTCGCGGTCGTCGGGATGCACGAAGTCGCTCCAGATCCGCCCGCCGCTCTCCTCGCGCCTGCGTCCATACAGCGCGTGCATCTGATCGTTCCAGACGCTCGTGTCGGCCAGCAGGTCCCAGTCCCAGATGCCGAGGCCGAGCGATTCCGCCGCCAGTTGCATGCGGTCGTACAGCAGATCGCGTTCCCGCTGCACGCGACGGCTGTCGGTGACGTCGACCGACGAGCCAACGACGTAGATCGGCTTGCCGCTGACGTCACATCGGCGCACACGGCGCGTGAAGATATGGCGCACCGCGCCGCCCGGCAGGCGGATCCGGTACTCGGTATCGACCGGCTCGTCGCTCTGAAGCGCGCGGGTTCGGGCAGCCTGCATCTGCGGCCGATCCTCGGGAAGGATGATCGCTTCGATCTGCGCAGCCGTCGGCATCGGCCCCTCCGGATCGAATCCGTACATGATCCGGATCTGGCGGTCGAACCGGCGCACCGAGCCGTCCGCCGCAACCTGGAAGAACCCGATGCCGGTCGCCTCTCCGGCCAGCCGCAGCCATTCGTCGAACTCGCGCAACTGGCTCTGCGCGGCCTGCCTTGCCGTGATGTCGATCGTTGCGCCGAGGATGCGCGTCACGTGCCCGTCGGCCTCGCGCTCGGCAATGCCGCGCGTGTTCAGGTGGACGATCTGGCCGTCGGGCTTGACGAGGCGGTACTCGAATTCGACCGCGTGGGTCACCTGCTGGATGCGCTGCCAGGCCGAGATCACCACGGCCCGGTCGTCGGGATGCACCATCCTGACCGCGACTTCACGCGTGGGCGGGCCATCGGCGGCATTCAAACCGTACAGCGTGTACATCGTCGGGTCCCAGCGCGCTTCGCCGGTCAGCAGGTTGCGCTCCCAGGTGCCGATGCCGCTCGTTTCGGTGGCCAGGCGCAGGCGCTCCAGTGCCTCGTGCAGCGCGCGCGCGATTCGCCTCGACTCGGTGACGTCGATCGCCACGCCCGCGAGGCGCGTCACCCGGCCCTCGATGGTGCGTTCACAGGTCGTGCGGATCATCAGCGCGCGCTCGACGCCATCCGCGCCCCGCACCCGAATCTCGAATTCGCCCGCCGGGTCGGCTCGAAGGAGTTCCTCGCGCCGCTGCCAGAACTGCGCCCGATCGTCGGGATGGATCCACTGCAGCATCTCCTTGAACTTCGGCGGCGTCGCCGCGGGCGGGAGGCCGAACAGGCGAAACATCTGCGGATCCCAGTACGCCGTTCCCGTCTCGACATCTCGCTCGTAGATGCCGATGCCGGTGCTGGCGGTAGCGAGCTGCAGCCGCTCCTCGCTGCGCTTGCGCTCGGTGATGTCGATCGTCACGCCGAGGACGCGGCAGTCGCCAGTCCCCGGAGCGCGGATCGCGCGCGTGTACAGCCAGCGCAGCGCACCGTCGCCGCGCCGGATGCGGTACTCCAGCTCGTAGGGCGAATTGCCGTCGGCAAGCTTCAGCGCGTGTCGACGCTGCATCTCGCGATCGTCAGGGTGGACGAAGCGCTCGCGCCACTCTTCCCGGTCCGGAACCGGCTCGTCCGGCGCGAGCCCGTGCAAGCGCCGCATCGCTGCGTTCCACGAGGACGTTCCTTTGTCGAGATCGTTCTCGAACATGCCGATGTCGATCGCGTCGCCGGCAAAACGCAGCCACTCGTCCGCTTCCCGCGCGTGCTGCTCCGACAGGCGCCGCCGGCTGACGTCGATGACCACGCCGACGAACCGCAGCGGTTTACCGTCCTCGTCGTGATCGAACTGCCCGCGCGCGTAGACGTAAACGACGCGACCATCGGGATGGACGGCTCGGTACTCCGAGTCGTATTCGCCGCGACCGCCGTCGTAAGCACCGCTCCAGTCCCGCTCGAATGCCGCGCGGTCGTCCGGATGAATGTGCGTCAGAAGCTCGTCGCGGCTCGGGGCGCGATCGGCAATCGGAAAGCCGTAGATGCGAAACGTGCGCGCGTCCCAGATCGCCTCACCGCTGCGCAGATCGCGCACCACGATGCCGATGTCCGCCGCGTCGGCCGCGATGTGCAGGCTCTCGGCCAGGCGGCTCTGTTCCTCTTCGGCATGACGCAGCGCCGTGATGTCGTTCTGGATGTGGATGAAGTGGGTGAGCGTGCCGTGCTCGTCGCAGATCGGGCGTACCTCGACCATCGCCCAGTACGCTTCGCCGCTCTTGCGGTAAAGCTGCAGCGGCACGCTGTCGACGGCTTGCCCGTCCTGCAACTGCCGTTGCGCGTCCGCGAAGCGCGGCGACCGCTCCGTCTCGTCGCGATTCAGCAGTTCGCGCGGCGTGCGGCCGGCGACTTCCGCCAGCGTGTAGCCGGTGATGCGGGTGAAGCTGCGATTGACCCATTCGATCCGATGCCCGGCATCAGTCACGATCACGACGTTGCTGGTGTTCTCGGCAACCGCGGCCAGCCTGCGGGTCTCGGCTTCGCGGGCACGCAGCGCTTCGCGTGCCTCGTGCCGCTCGGTGATGTCCTGCACCGTTCCCGTGAGCCGGATGCAGCGGCCATCACGGACCTCGGAGTCACCGATCGAACGCACGCGGCGCCGCTTTCCCGTCGCCGTGATCAGGTCAAGTTCGATATCCCAGGCCGTGCCGTCGCTGATCGCACGCTGCACGGCCGCAGCGAGGTGCGCTCGCGACTCGGGCGGGTAGAAATCGAGCGCGTTGTCGAGGTTCGGGTGAAACTGCGCCGGATCGACTTCGCGGATCCGGTACATCTGGGCGGACCAGCGCAGTTCGCGCGTCTGCGGATCGAGCTCCCAGCCCCCGATATTGGCGACCCGTTCGATCTGCTGCAGGAGGGCAGTGTCCGTTGAAAACGGCAGTGGAGCGGCCACGGGCGGTTTCGATCCAGGGGGAGAGCCGGGTCGGGCGCGATGGTAGCCCAACGTGGCAGATCTTCCGGCGTCGAGCGGCCGAGATCGAACGGATGATCCGCGGCTTGCGCCGCCGCTGCGAGTTCCCTGCCGGGGCGCGTACTTGTCTGGACGGCCGAGTGCTTCTAGGCTTCGCTTCCCCGCGCAGCGCAGCGAGAAGCCGGCACCATCGGATTGCAGGCGATTGCTATGTCGAACGACTCGTCCATCCCGCCCGTCGAAGAATCCCGGCGGCTGACCGATGAATCCCTGATCAACAGTCTGGAAATGAACCTCTCGCGCCTGGTCACAACCGGGGCGATCGCCGATGCGCGCGGCGGGTTCATCATGTCGATCAACATCGCGATGCTCGGTTCGCTGGCGGCTTCGGTGGCGGGAAGCTCACTGCTTTCCAAGGGCATCGCCGCGTGGCTGCTTTTTCTGGCGGCTGGCGGGTTCAGTCTCGCCAGCATGGGGGCGGTCGTCTTCGGAGCCTTCCCGCGCGTGCGCAGCAAGGGCCGGCCGTCCCTGGCGTTCTTCCAGACCATCAGCCACATGTCGACGGACGAGTACTTTCGGCGGCTGCGCGCCGCGTCGCCCACCGAATACGCGCGCGATCTGGCGGAAAACTGCCATCGCGTCTCATGGATTGTGTCGATCAAGTTCAAATACGCACGGATCGGAATCGCGATGCTGGTGCTCGCGGCGGGGCCGTGGATCGGCTGTCTGTACGTGGCGGGAAGGCTGCCGATCGGGTAGGGCGGCGCGGCGGGTGCGGCAATGGTTTTGGCCTGCGGGGACGCGGCGCTCCTGCTGGCGACCTGCCGATACAACTTGCCTGCTGCGCGCTCGCCTCTTCTATACTGCCCGCGCCTCGGCTGGGCCCCCAGCGCGCTGATGAGTTCAGGACCCTCGTCAATTGCAGATTG
>JBAIYN010000409.1:0-6783 GCA_037915775.1 Burkholderiales bacterium
CCGACGAACCAGAAGTAGCCGTCGGCATCGCGCTTGACCATGTCTTCGGTCAGATACAGCCGGCCCTGCGCAGTGTCGACGAAGCACTTGCGGTAGCGCTCCTCGTTGTTCAGGTAGCCGCGGAACATCGACGGCCAGCCGGCGCGCAGCGCGAGTTCGCATTCGACGCCGGGCTCCTCGACGATGTCGACGCCGATCGTCGCTTCGCCTTCGCGGCGCCGCTGCACGACGAACGCATCCACGCCGGGCAACGGCCGTCCCATCGAGCCCGGCTTGATGTCGAACGCGGGCGTGTTGGCGATCATGATTCCGCCGGTTTCGGTCTGCCACCAGTTGTCGTGGATCGGCAGGCCGAGCGCGTCGGCACCCCACCACACCGCTTCCGGGTTCAGCGGCTCGCCGACGCTGGCGACGAAGCGCAGCGCGTCGAGCCGGTACTTGCGCGCGATCTCCGCACCCGCCTTCATCAGCATGCGCACTGCGGTGGGCGCCGTGTACCAGACGCTGACACGCCGGTCCTGCAGGATGCGATACCACCGCTCGGGGTCGAACTCGGCTTCGTCGACGATCATCGTCACGCCGTGCAGCAGCGGCGCGATCACGCCGTACGACATGCCGGTGACCCAGCCCGGATCGGCAGTGCACCAGAAGACGTCGCCGTCGTGCAGGTCGAGCGCGTACTTGCCGGTCACGTAATGGGTGACGACGGCCTCGTGCACGTGGATCGCGCCCTTCGGCTTGCCGGTGGTGCCGCTGGTGAAGTGCAGCAGCGCCATCTCGTCTGGGCGCGTGGCGACGGTGTCGAACGAATCGCTCGCCGCATCGAGCAAAGGATCGAGCGCGAGCGTTCCCGGCGGCGCGCTGGTTTCCGCGTGGTCGCCTGCCAGCAGAACGTGTTGGAGCGACGGCATCTGCGCGCGCACCTGCGCGACCTTGCGCTCGAACAGCAGGCGCGTGGTGACCAGCGCGCAACCGGCGCCAAGGTTGATGCGGGTGGCGATCGGCTCGGGGCCGAACGCCGAGAACAGCGGCGACACGACGACGCCAGCCTTCAGCGCGCCGAGCACCGCGATATACAGCTCCGGAATCCGGGGCAGCAGCAGGAACAGGCGGTCGCCGCGTTGCAGCCCCAGGCCGCGCAATGCATTGGCGAAGCGATTGCTGAGCGCGGACAGGCCTGCGTAGGTGAACTGGATCTCGTCGCCTTCGGCGCCGAGCCAGTGAATCGCGACCTGATCGGCGCGGCCGCCGGCGGCGTGGCGCTCGATCGCTTCGTGCGCGATGTTCAGCGCGTCTCCCGGAAGTCCGGCGAGTGACTTGCGTGCCTCGGCCCATGAGAACGCCGCCCGCGTTCGTTCCCAGTCCGCGAGGTGCGGCGCTACGCGCAGCGCGGCGGGGTTCTTGCGGATGACGGCGGGTCGCATGCACCGCACGCCGCCGATGGTTGATCCGGCGGCGCGCTCAATCGCACGTTAGGAGCGCACCCTTGCGCCTGATTGACCGCCATCAACTGCGCGTCGTCGACCGCGCCGACGCGGGCAAACGGGTTGCCCGATATCAGTGCCGCCGCCGACTACCCATACCCAGCCTCGCGTTGGTGTCGCAGCGCGAGGATCTCTACCCTCGAGCGGGCGACGTTGACGCGATACAGTGCCGCATACCCGCTGCGGCCATGCGAGATCAGCAACTCGCGCACTTCGCCATGCACTGGACGGCCGATCAGCGGGTGGCGCTCGAGCACGCTCACTGCGTCGATGATCAATTCGGCCGCTCGTCCCGCGGCGGCCGGATCGCTCTGCGCAATAAAGTCGAATAAGCGGTCGAGATCATCGAGCGCGCGGCCGCTGTAGACGATGGCCGGCATCGGCGGTCAGCGTGCGCCGCCGCCCTTCCTTGCACGCTTGACCGGCTTCGGTCGACGCGTGACGCGTCCTGCGGCGCGCGCGAGGATGTAGGCGTGCACGTCCTCGGCGGCAAAGAGCGGCGCGCCGCGGTCGATTTCCGCAGCGGCCCGGCGCGCGTCTTCGATGAACCCGGATCTCACTTCGGCGAGCGTCGCTTGGGCTTCCAGCGCCTCCACCATCCAGGCGTGCGCGGATTTTCCGGCCGCCCGCGCCAGAGGTGCGATGCGCTGCTTGAGCTCGTCGGGCAGCTTGAGCGCGGTCGGCGTTGTCATCGGGAATGGCTCCTGATCAGGTAGCACCAAAGTACTACCTGGACCACGCCTTGTCAAACGCAGCGGGCGGCGATGGGGCGACGCCGCCGATCAGCGCGCCAGGAACTTCTCCACCAGCCGGATCCAGTAGGTCGCGCCGATCGGAATCAGTTCGTCGTTGAAGTCGAAGCTCGAGTTGTGCAGCATGCACGGCCCCAGGCCGTGGCCGGCGGCGCGATGCGAACCATCGCCGTTGCCGATGAAGACATAGCAGCCGGGCTTCGCGCGCAGCATGAACGAGAAGTCCTCCGAGCCCATGGTCGGCTCGATGCCGCGCGCCACGTTGTGCGGGCCGACGATGTCGTCCATCACGCTCGCGGCGAATTCGGTCTCGCGCGCGTGGTTGATGGTCGGCGTATAGGTGCGGTCGAACTACACGGCGGCGGTGGCGCCGTGCGCCTCCGCGGTCAGCTGCGCGATGCGGCGCATCCGCTCTTCGATCAGGTCGGTCACGCGGTCGTCGAACGTGCGCACCGTGCCACCGATCACGGCGAAATCGGGCACCACGTTGGTTGCGTCGCCGGCCTTGATGATGGTCACCGACAGCACCGCGGAGTCGATCGGTTTCTTGGCGCGCGTGATGATCCCCTGCAGACCCTGCACGATCTGCACGGCGACGAACACCGGGTCGGTTCCGAGGTGCGGCATCGCGGCGTGCGACCCCTTGCCGGTCACCGTGATCTCGAACTGGTTGCCCGACGCCATCATCGGCCCGGCCGTCAAACCGAACTGTCCGACGTTCAGGTTCGGCCAGTTGTGCATGCCGAACACCGCGTCGCACGGAAACAGGTCGAACAGCCCATCGTCGATCATCTTCTGCGCCCCTGCTCCGCCTTCCTCGGCGGGCTGGAAGATCAGGTGCACGGTGCCGTCGAACGGCTTGGTCTCCGCGAGGTACTTCGACGCCGCGAGCAGCATCGCCACGTGACCGTCGTGGCCGCACGCGTGCATCTTGTGATCGTGCGTGGAGCGATGCGCAAACGCGTTGGTCTCCTGGATCGGCAGCGCATCCATGTCGGCGCGCAGGCCGATCGACTTCTTCGACTTGCCGTGGCGAATCGTGCCGACCACGCCGGTGCCGCCGAGTCCGCGGTGCACCTCGATACCCCACTCGGTCAGCTTCCGGGCGACCAGGTCGCTGGTACGTGTTTCTTCGTAACGCAGTTCGGGGTGCGCATGGATGTCGCGGCGGATCGCCTGGATCTCGGCGCGGAACTGCACGACACGATCGATGAGGTTCATGGTGATCTCGGTGACGGATCGGGGCCCCGGAACGGGACGCGCAGGATAACCGATCGCCTTGTACAGACCCCCGCGTCGCCTTGCCTCCCGCACACCATACGAACGGTCGAAGCCAATCGCCGAGATGGCGCGCCGGCACAAACCGCCTACGATCGCGCGCATCGTGTCTGCCCGACGCGCGGTTCCGATGCGATGCGGCGGCATCGACAAGGGAGACAACCATGGACACTGCAGAAAAGACGGCAGCGGCCGGCGTGCCGCTCACCATCGTGCTGGCGCCAACCGATGCCGGGCGCGCGGAACTGGCGCAGCCGCAGGCGGGGCTGAGCCTGCCGCAACGCAAGCTGCTGTCGCGGCTCGACGGGCAGCGTCGTCTCGCCGACCTGGTCGGCGCCGATGCCGGACTGTCGTCCGAGCGGATCGCGCGCGATGCACTGCGACTGCTGATGCTGGGCCTGGCGCGATCCGATGAGTTCGTGCCGACGCGCCAGCGCGTGCCTGGCACGGTGGACATCGCGCGCAATACGCCGGCGACGCTTCCGGCAGCCGGACCGGCTTTCTCATCGTCGTCGGACATTGCCTACGGATCGCGCCGAGCACCTTTGCGACTCCTCGTCGGCGGCGGCATCGCTGCGGTGGTGATCGGCGCGGCCGTCTTGCTGCTGCGGCCGTCTGCCGTCGAGCGCAAGGCCGAATCGGAAGCAGCGCGAGATCGGTCGGCCGTTCCCGCGCCCACGCCGCTCCTGCCGACGGTGACCGCAAAAGCCACGCCACCGGAATCGCCGCGGCCATTGACACCCTCGACCCCGGTACGCGCGGCCGAACCAGCACAGGCCGAGTCGCGTGTTGTCGAGCCACCGCATGCGGTCCGCACGCCGCCGAAAGCCGAAGCGCACGCGCCGAAGGAAGAGGCTCGCGCGCCGGTCGTGCGGCACGACGCCGCCCCGCCGCACGCAGTGCAAAGACCGACGACGGTTGCCGCGGTGCCGCCGGTGTCGAAACCGCCGGCGAAGCAGGAGACGGCGAACAAGTCCGGCGCCGACCGGACGGCACCTGTCAAAGAGACAACTGCGTCGGCCGCAACACCGACCCCGCCGGCACCGCAAACCGCCGAGCGCGCCGCCGCGGCACCGCCGGCGACTCGCGTCGTCGACTCCGCACCGGCGACAGCACCACAGACAGTCGCGGTCGCAACTCCGCCGATCAGCCCGCCGGCGGCACCCGCGGCCGCTGCGGCGAATCCGCCGGCGGCCGGGCCGCGCGCGTTGCTGCCGAGCGAACGCGACTTCGCGCCTTCCGATACCGATCCGGAACGGCTCGCGCAGCAGGCCGCAGGCCGCGCGCCCGTTCAGCGCACGCCGCCGATCTTCCCGCGCGACGCGATCCGCGAGGGCCTGACGGAAGGATCGGTCCGCGCGCGACTGCATATCGCGGCGGACGGCACGGTTCAGAGCGTCGAGACGAGCGTGACCGATCCGCGCTTCAAGGTGTTCGAGCGGCCCGCGCGCGCGGCGCTGATGACGTGGACCTTCGTCCCAGGCGCTTCGGGGCGCGTGTACGACACGCTGGTGTACTTCCGCGCACCGTAGCGTCGATCGCCCGGTCGCCGAACTAATCGGGCCGCGTCGCGACGGGGTAGGTTCCCGGCAGCAGCACGCTGCGATCCACGTCGCCGATGCGGGTGCGGCCGCAGAACGCCATCGTCAGGTCCAGCTCCTTGTGGATGATCTCGAGGCACCTGGTTACGCCGGCCTCGCCCATCGCTCCCAACCCGTACAGGAACGCGCGGCCGACCAGCACGCCGCGTGCACCCAGCGCGACCGCCTTCAGCACGTCCTGGCCGGTGCGCACGCCGCCGTCCAGCCACACTTCCATGTTGCTGCCTACCGCGTCGACGACGGCGGGAAGCGCATGGATCGACGACGGCGCGCCGTCGAGTTGCCGCCCGCCGTGATTGCTGACGACGAGCGCCTGCGCGCCGCTCTTCAATGCGAGCTTCGCGTCCTCGGCATCCATGATCCCCTTCAGGATCAGCGGGCCGTCCCACAGCTTCCGCACCCACGCCACGTCGTCCCAATTGAGCCGCGGGTCGAACTGCTTGCCGGTCCATTCCGCCAGCGAGCCCATGTCTTCCACGCCCGAGACATGGCCCACGATGTTGCCGAACTGGCGGCGCTTCGTTGCCAGCATGCCGAGGCACCAGCGCGGCTTCGTCATCATGTTCAGGATGTTCGGCAACGTCAGCTTGGGCGGCGCCGACAGGCCGTTGCGGATGTCGTTGTGACGCTGGCCGAGCACCTGCAGGTCGAGCGTCAGCATCAGCGCCGAGCACCGGACCGCCTTGGCGCGCTCGATCAGCCGCTGCATGAACGCGCGATCGCGCAGCATGTAGGGCTGGAACCAGAACGGCTTGCTGGCATGCGCGGCGACGTCCTCGAGCGAGCAGATGCTCATCATCGACAGCGTGAACGGCACGCCGAACTTCTCCGCCGCGCGCGCCGCCAGGATCTCGCCGTCCGCATGCTGCATGCCGGTCAGCCCGGTCGGCGCCAGCGCCACCGGCATCGCGACCTCCTGCCCGGCCATCGTGGTGCGCAGGCTGCGGCCCTCCATGTTGACCGCGACGCGCTGGCGCAGCTTGATTGGCTGGAAGTCGGTCTCGTTGGCGCGATAGGTGCTCTCGGTCCACGAGCCCGAATCGGCGTACTGGTAGAACATGCGCGGCACGCGCTTTTCCGCCAGCACGCGCAGATCCTCGATGCAGGTGATCACGTCCATCGCGTCGTCCTCCCTATGGGATGCAATGGTAGTCGTGCCGCCGCGCTTGCCTACAATGCCCGCTCGTTGGTCATTCCGGAGGTCATGATGTCCGCTGTGCCCAAATCCGATGCGCCGTCCGGCGAGCCCTCGAAGGCTGCGCTGGAAATGATCGACCGGCTGATCGCATTCCCGACCGTCAGCCGCGACAGCAACCTGGGCCTGATCGAGTACGCGCGCGATTACCTGGACAGGCTCGGCGTCAAGCCGCACCTGGTGTACGACGCGCGCGAGAAGAAGGCGAACCTCTTCTGCACGCTCGCGGACGATCCACGCCGCGTGAAGACCGCCGGCATCGTGCTGTCGGGCCACACCGACACGGTGCCGATCGACGGGCAGGAATGGGCCAGCGATCCGTTCAAGGCGACGCACTCGTTTGCCAGCGGACATGGCCGCATCCATGGTCGCGGCACCGCGGACATGAAGGGCTTCATCGCGATCGCGCTGGCGTGGGCGCCGCGCTTCCTCGCCGCGCAGCAGCAGATGCCGATCCACCTGTCGCTGACCTA
>JBAIYN010000411.1:0-7976 GCA_037915775.1 Burkholderiales bacterium
ACACTCCACTTGAGGCGGAGGGCTCGACAGTGACTGGCGGCGGAGACGCGGGACGCGGGCTGGGGGCTGGCGGCACTCCGCCCATGGGCGGCGGTTCCTCACCACGCGGCGCCGGCACGGAGACAGACGGCACGGGGCGAGCGGTCGAAGGGACAGACGTGACCGGCGCAGGGGCGGTTGCACCGCCGGCTGCGCCGACAGGATCCAGCCGCAGCGGCGCCTCGCGTACGGCCGCCTCGGAACCGGAGTAGACGTCGCGGTAACGGCCTTCGGCGACACCCGGCCCGCGCACGATGCGTGGCGTGATCGAAAGAATGATCTCGGTCTTGGTGCTCGTCCCGCTATCGTTGCGGAAGAGCCGGCCCAGCACAGGAAGTTGACCCAGGCCGGGCACCTTGGACGCCGTGCGGCGGTCGATGTCGCCGATCAGGCCGCCGAGCACCTGGGTTTCGCCGTCATGCAGCCGAAGCGTCGTCGACGCGTTGCGGCTGCCAATCTGGTAGGCGAGCGTGCTGTTGGCGCTGCCGTCGCCGATCTGTTTGACGATATTGCTGACCTCGAGATTCAGCTTGATGCCGATGTCGCCCTCGAGGTAGACCTTCGGCTCGACCTCCAGCTTGATGCCGACGTCGATGTACTGCACCGAGCCGGTGACGACCGACGAACCGGATGCGACCGGCGTCACGGTGTTGGTGATGACCGGCACCTTGTCGCCGATCATGATCCGCGCCTTCTCGCGATCGCGCGCACGGATGCGCGGGCTGGCGAGCAGGTTGGCGTCGGAGTCCTCCAGCTTCAGGTTGACGCCGACTGCCAGCGGCGTGATCGTGAGGTCGTTGCGCTTCAGGTTCTTGAGGTCGCCGATCGTGTTGACGGTAGATGGCGTCGCGATGATGACCTTGTTCGGCCACTCGATGCCGAGGTCGAGCAGGCGGTCGCGCGCGACTTCGAGCAGTTGCACTTCGATGAGCACTTCGGCGTCGGCGAGGTCGTGCGCCAGGATGACCTTCTCGGCCACCGCAATCGCGTCCGGCGTGTCGCGGATCACCAGCGTGTTGGTGCGTTCGTCCAGGGCGACATCCTTCACCTTCAGCACCGTCTTCAGCATGTTCTGGACGTACTTCGCGTCGGCGTTGGACAACTGGAAGGTGCGCACCTTCAGGTCCTGGTACTCCTTCTGCTTGGCCGCGGTCGCCGGATAGATGAACAGCGTGCTGGCGTTGAGGACCTTCCTCTCGAGCTGGTTCTGCAGCAGGATCAGGCTGACCGTGTCCTCCACGGAGGCGTCGCGCACGAAGATCGTCGTCTTCAGATCCGAACGCACATCGCGGTCGAAGATCACGTTCAACCCGGTCGTCCGCGAGAGCGCCTCGAACACCATCCGTACGTTGGCGTCGCGAAACTGCAGCGTCACCGGCCGCTTCATCACCGAGCCCAGGTTGGCCTTCGCCTGCCGCGCTTCCTCCGCCTTGTCGGCTCGCGCCTGCATCAGCGCCAGGGCGCGACTGAGCGTCTGGCTGGCTGGGTAGTCAGCCAGTGTCGTGCGCAGCTTGTCGCGCGCAGCGTCGACTTGTCCTGCGTCGGCCATGCGCTCGGCATCGGCGACGATCGCTCGCATCCGCTGTTCGAGATCGATCGCCGCAATCGCGCGTCGAACGCTCTCGTTGCTCGGGTCTATCCGGAGCGCTTCGAAGTAACCGGCGCGCGCCGCAGCGTCGTCGCCCGCTCGCAGCGCGTCGTCGGCACGCGCGACGATCGTCCTGACATCCTGCAGGACCTGGTCGCGATAGTCGATGCGAAAGCGCGCGTTGTTGGGCTCGAGCGTCAGGGCCTTCTGCAACTGCGCCATGCCCTGCTCGCGGTTGCCCTGCTCGATCAGCCGCATGCCGCGCTCGTGGGCCATCTCGGCCGCACACCCGGACAGGAGCGCGACGACCGGCATGATCAGGAACAGCGCGACCGCTCGCAACGCAGGGATACGGTTCACGGTTGCGCTCCCGTCGCGCTGAGCAGCTGGCGCTCGTTCAACGGCAGGTAGGTCAGCACGATCGCCGCTGGCGACAGCGACTCGACGCGGTAATCGTTCTCGATGACGTCGCCCACCGAAACGACGAGAAGCGCATCGCCGCGCGAGATGAACGCGGCCGGCTTTCCGGCGCCCCTCTCCAGCAGCCCGACGAACGCAAAGGGCAGCGGCGGCGCCTTCGGCGGTGGTGGAGGTGGTGGCGGCGGCGCGACAACCGGCGGCGGCGGCGGCAGAACGAACGAAGCACCGATGAACGGATCAGTCCCGGCGGCAATCTCGATCCGGGCTCGCAGCAGGCGCTTCAGCGCAGGCGCCGGTGCGGCGGCGGCCGGCGCAGACGAGGGACGCGGCCGCGGAACGTCGTTGACTTCAACCACCGGCGCGGCGTCGCGCGGGGCAAAGGCATTGGCGAGCGCAAGCGCCGCCGTGCCGACTACCGTAATCAGCGACAGCCGGCGCATCGGTCTGCCGCCGGCCCGCGCCGGCCGGGCCGGAATGGACAGCGCATCAGCCAGCCGCGCAGGCATGATCGCGTTCGCCTGTGCCTCGGGCGGTCGGACAACCGTGCCTGACACGCTGCCGTCGACGGCCGAACCCATGTCAGTTCTCCCGGTAGTAAAGGGTGAAGTGAATACGCGCGTCGAGCTGATCTCCGCCTGCGCGCTCCAGTCGCAGCTCCGCGAGGCTCGCGTGCGGGAGCTCGTTCAGGACCGAGGCGACGAACGCACGCAACGTCGCGTAATTGACGCGCACGGGCAACATGACGTCACACGTCGTCAGGCGCGCATCGGTGCGACGGACGGCGACGTAATCGCCGTGCGGCAGCGCGATGCGCTGCTCGCGCGCAATGTGGAAGATCGCCCGCAGGTCCGGCAGGTTCCTGTCTGCGCGCGGAAAGTCCTCGTAGAACTCCTGCATCTGCGTCGCCGGATCGAGCGACCGCAGCTGCAGCCCCTGCCTGATGCGCGCGCCCTCGGCGTCGTATTCCTCGCGCAGGGCCGCGGCATCCTCGACAAGCCGCTCGGACCACCAGGCCGCGACCGCTCCCAGCGCCAGCAACAGCAGCCCCGCCGCGCCCAACCGCCCCACCCACGCGCCGCCATGCACGCGCGCCAGCACTGCACGACGATGGATCACGGCGAGCGCGCTCATCGCGCTGCTCTCGCGTTGATGAGAAAGCGCTCGGCCCCGTCGGTCGCGGCAGATACCGGCACGTCGGACGGAGTCTGCGTCGGCGCGGGCCCGGGATTCGGCGGCGGCGCTGCGGACGGCGTCGACATCGACGCCGGTTGCGCCGCGTCCGCGAGATTCGCCGCGGCGGCCAGATCACTCCACCGGGCTTGCGCCTGGAAGCGGATCGGCGTTCCGGGCTGCTGCGCCTGTACCTGATGCGACGTCAGCACGACCTCGTCCAGCCCCTGCCTCCGCAGTTGTTCGAGGTAGTCGATCATCGCGTCGGCATGTCGCGCATCGCCAGTGATCCGCAGCGATCCGCGCGCCGCCACAGGCTCGACCCGCACCAGCGAGACGTCGGGACTGCTACTGGCTTCCATCGAACGCATCAACTCGGACCACGGCGCAGACAGGTCGCGCGAAACGAGCGTCGCCGCGCGCAGCGCGGCTGCATCGGCGGGATCGGCCTTGCGCACGCCGCGATGCTGCGCGGTGCCTCGCTGTACCAGCGCGGCAAGCTCGGATTGCCCGCGGTGCCGCTGCTCCCACGCACGTGAGAAGTTCAGTCCCCCTGCCACCAGCGCCGCCAGGCCCAGGACGAGCAAGACGCGCCCACGACGCGAGGAGGCGGGCGGTGCGACGAAGTCGAGTGCCAGGCGCTGCGGAGTCATGAACGGTCACCGTGCCTGCGCTACTGGACTGCCGCCCAGGGCGGCGGATTGACCAGCAACCAGCCGGCTGCCGAAACCTGTGCCCGAGCGGCCGCGGAGTCGGGCGATCCCGTATCGATCAGGTACTGGATTGCCGCCGCCGTGTCTTCGCCCCGGGCCCGCATCACGGCGGTAACCGCGCCGAGCAGCGCCGTCGCACCGTTGCGCCCCATTTCGAAGCGGGTGGCGCGGATGACGCCGTCGGACAGCAGCGCGATCTGCGTGCCGGCGCTGCGGACAACGGCGAAGACGACGCGAGCGCCTGTCATCCGCTCGCGCTGCGCGTCATAGACCGCGACAAATTCGCCGGTGACCGAGCGAACCGACAGGCCGTGTTGCTCGAGTCGCATGCGCAACTGAGCCAGCAGGTCGCGGGGAATCGCCATCGCGAAGGCGCCGCGTCCATCGCGCTGCCATCTCCAACGGACGTCGAGCGCTTCGGGCGGCACACCCGCCACGTCCGCCAGCGTCGACGCAATGACGGCGCTGGCCGAATCGGGCGGCACCTGCATCACATCGAGCGCGACGACGTCGTACACGACCCACGCGTCGGCCACGACGACATCGCATGTCAGTCCACGCACGCCGCCCTGCCCCACGCTGGCCCGGTTGACGGCGCGGTCGAGCGCATCGAGCACCGCGTCGGGACCCTCGGTGCTCTCGATCGGCTCGCGAACGGCGCACAACGAAGGCCGGCGCCGTCCTCCGAGGACGTCGACCACGACCTCGGAGGTCCCGACATACGCGCGGACGCGATGCGTGACGCGGCGCAGGATGACTTCAATCGAGGGTAGTGACACGGTTGATCTCCTCGAGCGTGGTCTCGCCGGCGAGCACGGCGGCGACGGCAGCCTCGCGCAGCGAGCTGTAGCCACCGCTGCGGGCCTCGCTCTTGATGCGGGCGAGCGGCGCGCGTTCGGACAGCAGATCGCGCAGCGCGTCCGTCATCGGCAGTCGCTCCGCGATCGCCTTGCGGCCCTTGAACCCGGTCCCCCGGCACTGCGCGCAGCCGGCGCCGCGGGCGAAGTTCGCGGATGCGATCTGCGCGGTGTGCAGCGCGCTGCGCGACAGGCTTTCATGCGCCGGCTCGTAGCACTTCATGCAGTGGCGGCAGTTCAGACGGACGAGGCGCTGCGCGACCACGCCGGACAGGGCCGACACGAAGCTGTACGTGTCCACGCCCATGACGTTGAAGCGGCCGATGACGTCGAAGACGTTGTTGGCGTGTACGCTGGTGAAGACTTGGTGGCCCGTCAGCGCGGCCTGCACCGCGATCTGAGCGGTCTCCGGGTCGCGGATCTCGCCGACCATGATCTTGTCCGGGTCGTGACGCAGGATCGAGCGCAGTCCGCGCGCGAACGTCAGGCCCTTGCGCTCGTTGACTGGAATCTGCAGTACGCCCTGCACTTGATACTCGACCGGGTCCTCGATCGTGATGATCTTGTCGAGTCCCGTGTTCACTTCGGTCAGCGCCGCGTACAGGGTGGTGGTCTTGCCGCTGCCCGTCGGCCCGGTTGCCAGCAGCAAGCCGTGCGGCGCCCCGGCGATCTGGCGGATGAACGCCAGCGTTTCGTCGTCGAAGCCCAGGTTGTCGAGCCGCAGCGAATGGCCGACGCGCGTGAGGTGCCGCCGGTCGAGGATCCGCAGCACGGCGTCCTCGCCGAACAGGTTCGGCATCACCGATACGCGGAGGTCGATCTCGGTGCCGTCGATCGCGACCTTGATGCGGCCGTCCTGCGGCACCCTGCGCTCGGCGATGTCGAGTTCGGCCACCACCTTGATGCGCGAAAGCGCCTGGTGCGCGGTGTCGAGTCCCTCGACGGAGCGGATGAGCACCAGCACGCCATCGAGCCGGTACTTGATCGACAGCCCGTGCGCATGGGTCTCGAAGTGGATGTCGCTCGCGTCCGACTTCAGCGCGTCGTGGATCGTCGAGTCGACCAGCCGCACGATCTGGCTCTGCGCCGCGTTGATCGCGCTGATCGACACCGACAGCGCCGTAGACGCCCGCGCATTCGTTTCCAGCGGGGTGAGCGACACCGCATCGAGTGCGCGCAGCGAGCGCTCGGCCACTGTCAGGTATGCCTGCAAGTCGCCACTGGCGGCGAACGCCCAGGTCACGTCGCACCGGTGGCGCTCGCGCAGCCGATGGGTCGCCCACGCCTGCGTGCGCGTATCGAGCGGATCGGACAGGACGACGACGGTGCGGCCGTCGCGCTTCAACGCCATGCACTGGCGGCGCGTCGCCTCGACGAACGTGACGAGTTCGAAGTCGGGCGTGCACGCGTGCATCTGGTCGATCGCGAGCCACTCGAGCCCGAAGTGTTCGGCTGCGAGCGGTCCGAATTGCTCCACGGGCAGCGCGAGCGACTGCGCGAGCCAGTCGATGGCGCGCTGCTGGGAAGAGGCGCGTGCCAGTGCCTCGCGAACCAGCGCTTCGGTGAGCGGGGTGGCGTCCTGGCTCAAATCAGTCACGTCGTGTCCCCAGCCCGCGCTACTGCAGTCCGGCAGCCAGTTCGAAGATCGGCATGTACATGAGCACGACAATGCCGCCGATCACCAGACCGATGATGATCATCAGCGCCGGCTCGATCAGGCGCGCCGCGACGTCGAGCGCACGTCCGAGGTCGGATTCCTTGAACGACGCGATGCGCCCGAACGCTTCGGCGAGCTTGCCGGTGCGTCCAGCAACCTCGAGCATTCGTTCGGCGACGACGTCGGCAACGCCGCGGGCGGCAAGCGCGGCGCTGATCGGTTGGCCTTCCGAGATCGACACGATCGCGCCATCGAGCCCGCGTTGGTCCTCCGGAGTCAGCAGCGCGCCGCACATCGTCATTGCGCGCAAGGCCGGAATGCCGCCGCCGACGAGCATGGCCGCGGTGCGGAAGAACTGCGCCTGCCTGAACATGCGGATCAGCGGCCCGACGACCCACACGCCCTGCAAGCCGATCAATCTCCAGCGCGTGCGCCGGCCGTAAGCGATGAATGCCGCGCCAGCCACCACGATCGCTGCCACCGCGGTCGCGACGACCCACGGGTGCGCGGCCACCGCAGTGCCCCACGCCAGGAGCATCCGCGACGCCAGCGGCACGTCGTGGGGCGCGCTGTCGATCAGCTTTGCGAAGCGCGGCACGACGACGCCGAGCAGGAACAGCACCACCACGGTTGCAACCGTGAGCAGCACCGCGGGATAGATGGCGGCGCCGATGAAGCGGTTGCGCAACGCGCCCAGCGCAACCTGATTCTCGGCAAAGCGGCGCAAAGCCGTCGGCAGGTCGCCGGTGTGTTCTGCCGCCGCGACTGCCGCGATCAGCAACTCGGGGAAGAGGTCAGCTTCGCGCGCCAACGCCTGCGATAGCGGCAGTCCCTCGGTCACGGTCTCGGCAAGCCGGCGGAAGACCGTGCGCTGGAATCCGCTGGTGCCCTTCGCACCCAGCGTGGCGAGCGATTCGACCATGCCGAGCCCCGCGTCGAGCAGCGCGGCAAGCTCCTGCGCGAACTGCCCGTCGTCGAGCGATGCGCGGCCCGTTGTCGCCGACGCCGACGCGAGCGCGGCGAGGACTCTGACGCCGACCGAAGCGGGCCGCACCGGCAGCACATCGAGGACGCGCAATCCGCCAAGCCGCGCCTGTTGCGTGGCCTCGTCGGCGCTTGCGGCGCGCACCCGCGTGCTGCGGACCTCGCCCTGCGGCGCGATCGCGACGACATCGAACAAGGAAGCACTGGACATCACTGCTGCTTGGCCGCGGTCTGCACGGCCCATGATGTGACGTCGGACGCTTCGCCGGTGCCGCCGGGCTGGCCGTCGGAGCCGAGCGACATCAGGTCGTAGTCGTCATGGTCGCCCGGTGACTTGTAGATGTAGGGACGGCCCCATGGATCCGGCGGCGCAGGCTTCTTCAGGTAAGGACCCTGCCAGCGATCGATGCCGGGCGGCTTTTCGTACAGCGCCGTCAGGCCCAGTTCCGTCGATGGATAGCTGCCGACGTCGAGGCGGTACTGATCGAGGGCCTTCTCGAGCGACGCGATCTGCGCTGCGGCGATCTTGGTGTTGGACCGGCCAAGCT
>JBAIYN010000031.1:0-11153 GCA_037915775.1 Burkholderiales bacterium
AGCGCATGCTTGATCTCGGCGCGCTCGAAGAAGCGCAGTCCGCCGTACACGCGATAAGGGATGCCGGCGTTGAACAGCGCGTGCTCGATCACGCGCGACTGCGCGTTGGAGCGATACAGCACCGCGATCTCGCTGCGCGCCTGCCCTTCGCCGATCAGCCCCTTCACCTCGTCGATCAGCCAGGCCGCCTCGAGGCCGTCGGAGCCGGCCTCGAACACGCGCACGGGCTCTCCCGCACCGGCGTCGGTCCACAGGTTCTTGCCGAGCCGGTGCGCGTTGTTGCGGATGAGTGCGTTCGCCGCATCGAGGATGTGCCCGTGCGAGCGGTAGTTCTGCTCCAGCTTGATCACGTTCTGGACGCGGAATTCGCGCTCGAAATCGGCCATGTTGCCGACGTTCGCGCCGCGGAATGCATAAATCGACTGATCGTCGTCGCCGACCGCGAAGATCGCGTTTGCCTGCCCCGCCAGCAGCTTCAGCCAGCGGTACTGCAGCACGTTGGTGTCCTGGAACTCGTCGACCAGGATGTGGCGGAAGCGTTCCTGGTAGTGCGCGCGCAGCGGCTCGTTGCGCAGCAGCAGCTCGTAGCAGCGCAGCAGCAGCTCCGGGAAGTCGACCACGCCCTCGCGCTGGCACTGCGCGTCGTACAGCGCGAACAACTCGACGAACCGGCGGTTGTAGTCGTCATTGACTTCGACCGCACTCGCGCGCAGCCCCGCCTCCTTCGCGTCGTTGATGAACTGCTGCAGGTTGCGCGGCGGGTACTTCTCGTCGTCGATGCCGTTGCCTTTCAGCAGACGCTTGATCGCCGACAGCTGGTCCGCGCTGTCGAGGATCTGGAACGTCTGCGGCAGGTTTGCGTCGCGATGATGGGCGCGCAGCAGGCGGTTGCACAGGCCGTGAAACGTGCCGATCCACATGCCGCGCACGTTGATCGGCAGCATCGCGGAGATGCGCGTCAGCATCTCCTTCGCCGCCTTGTTGGTGAAGGTCACCGCGAGGATGCCCTGCGGCCCGACCTGGCCGGTCTGGATCAGCCACGCGATGCGCGTGGTCAGGACGCGTGTCTTGCCTGAGCCCGCGCCGGCGAGGATCAGCGCGGATTGGTTGGGAAGCGTGACGGCGGCGAGCTGTTGCGGGTTCAGCGTATCGAGCAACGACATGCAGGAATTGTAAGGTCGATCGAACGGACGATCTGTCGCACGCTGTCCGCCACTTCGACGCGGCCACCTCGGCCGCGGAATTGCCGCTGCGAGTAACCCGGGTAACACCGTGTATCAACGTTTGCGACGACGCGCGCGCGGCGGGCACATTGCGCGGCAGTCAGCATTTGTCGACACGCGCCGCATCCGGCGCACCGCAGGAGAAGCCGATGGAAGAATCACCGACGGATCACGGGCAGGCGCCCGCGGAGGTCGATGCTGCTCGATCCCAAGCCACGGGCACGCGTCATGTCGCGGCGTCGCTCTTCGCCGCCACGGCAGTGGCCGCCTGCGGCGGCGGGACGGGCGATTCATCGAACCCCGTTTCACCTGCTCCGACGCCGACGCCACCGCCACCTCCGCCACCAGGCCCCTCGATCTCACAGGCCGACGCGGCGCGCTTCCTCACGCAGGCAACCTACGGGCCCACCGACGCCGCGATCGCGTCGGTGATCGCGCAGGGCTACGCCGGCTGGATCGAAGACCAGTTCGCCAAACCGCAGACGCTGCACCGGACCTATCTGGAGCAGGCAATCGCTGCCGGCGATCCGGCCGCGCCGCAGCGCACGTATCGCGACTACGTGATGGATACCTTCTGGAAGCAGGCGATCACCGGCGACGATCAGCTGCGCCAGCGGATGGTGTTCGCGTTGTCGCAGATCTTCGTCGTGTCGCAGGCGAACGCGGATGTGAACAACCGTCCGCGCGGCCTCTCCGACTATCTGGACATGCTCGGCCGCAATGCGTTCGGCAATTTCCGCCAGCTGATCGAGGACGTGTCGCTGCACCCGATCATGGGGCTGTACCTGTCCGCGCTGCACAACCAGAAGGAAGATCCCGCCACGGGGCGCGTGCCGGACGAGAACTACGGCCGTGAGGTGATGCAGCTCTTCACGATCGGCCTGTACCTGCTGAATCCGGACGGCACGCTGCAGCTCGATACCAAAGGCTATCCGATTCCCACCTATGGCAACGCCGACGTGCAGGGCATGGCCAAGGTCTTCACGGGCTGGAGCTGGGCCGGGCCGGATACGAGCAACACGCGTTTCTTCGGCGGCAATCCGGACCCGAACCGGGACGTCACGCCAATGCAGGCGTATCCGCAGTTCCACTCGACCTCGGCCAAGACCTTTCTCGGCGTGACGATCCCGCCAAACACGGGGCCTCAGGCATCGCTGAAGATCGCGCTCGGCACGCTGTTCAATCACCAGAACGCCGCGCCCTTCTTCAGCCGCCAGCTGATCCAGCGCTTCGTCACCAGCAATCCGACGCCGACCTACGTCGCGCGCGTCGCGGCGGCGTTCGCCGACAATGGCCAGGGCGTACGCGGCGACCTGAAGGCGGTGATTCGCGCGATGCTGCTCGACGCGGAAGCACGCGGCGCCGCCAGCCTCGCGCAGCCGACATGGGGCAAGCTGCGCGAGCCGGTGGTGCGGCTGGCCAACTGGGCGCGCGCGTTCGGCGCCACGTCGGCGAGCGGCAACTACATGATCCGCAACGTCGGCGATCCGTCGACGGCGCTCGGACAGAATCCGCTGCGGTCCGCGTCGGTGTTCAACTTCTACCGCCCCGGCTACGTCCCGCCGGAAACTGCGATCGCAACGGCTGGACTGGTCGCCCCCGAGTTCCAGATCACCGGCGAGACCTCGGTCGCGGGGTATCTGAACTTCATGCGCGCGGCCGTGAACAACGGCGTCGGCAGCGGCGCCGACGTGCGCGCCGCGTATGCGCAGGAGGTCGCACTGGCTTCCAATCCGGACCAGCTCGCCGATCGCGTGAAGCTGCTGCTGACCGCGGGCCAGATGACCGATGCGACGCGCTCCGCGATCCGCGATGCGGTCACAACCATCGCCACCACGGCGACCAATGGAGCGCTGAACCGAGCGAAGCTCGCGGTCTACCTCACGCTCGCGTCGCCCGAATTCATTGTCCAGAAGTGAGGCCGTCGTGAAGAACCGCAGATCGCATCCGATCGATGGCAGTCGCCGCCAGTTCCTGCAGACCGCCTCCGCGCTTTCGGTGCTGGGCGCCGGCACGCCGCTCGCGTTGAATCTCGCGGGCATCGGTGCCGCCGCCGCACAGAGCGCTCCGGAGGACTATCGGGCGCTGGTATGCGTGTTCCTGTTCGGCGGAAACGACCAGACCAACACCGTCGTGCCGTTCGACGGCGCCGAGTTCGCCGGCTACACGAATGCGCGGCCGAGCATCGCGCGCCCGTCAACCGACTGGACATCGCTCGGCGCGGTGGCTTCCCAGGGCGGCCGCAGCTTCGCGCTGCCCAACGAACTCGCGCCGCTGGCGACGCTTTACGGCAGCGGCAAGCTCGCGATCCTGGCCAACGTCGGCCCGCTGATCGTGCCCACGACGAAGACCCAGTACCAGAACGCGTCGGTGCCGCTGCCGCCGAAGCTCTTCTCGCACAATGATCAGCAATCGGTCTGGCAGTCGTCGGGCGCCGAGGGCGCGACCAGCGGCTGGGGCGGACGCATGGCCGACCTCATCGTCGCCGGCAATGCGAACCAGACGTTCACCGCGATCTCCATTTCCGGCGCTGCCGTCTACCTGTCCGGGCGCACTGTGCTGCAGTACCAGATCGGTCCCAACGGCCCGGTCGCGATCAGCGGGCTGACCGGATCGCTGTTCGGCTCGACGAGCGCAGCCCAGGTGCTGCAGCAGTTGATCACCGCGACGCGACCGCACATGTTCGAGAACGAGTACGACCGCGTCACCTCGCGCGCGATCGCGGCGAATGCCACGCTTTCCGGCGCGCTTGCCGCCGCGCCGCCGATCGCCACCGTGTTTCCGAGCGGCAACTCGCTCGCCGACCAGCTGAAGATGGTCGCGCGCACGATCAGCGTGCGACAGGCGATCGGAGCGAAGCGGCAGGTCTTCTTCGTCAGCTTGGGCAGCTTCGACACGCACGACGCCCAGCTGCGCGATCAACCGACCCTGCACGCGACGCTCGCGCCTGCACTCGATGCGTTCTACCAGGCGACGATCGAGCTCGGCGTCGTGAATCTGGTCACGACCTTCACCGCTTCCGACTTCGGCCGCACGCTGACCAGCAACGGCGACGGTTCCGATCACGGCTGGGGCTCGCATCACTTCGTGCTTGGGGGCGCCGTCAGGGGCGGCAGCATCTACGGCAGCTTTCCGACCATTGCGCTCGGCACGCCGGAGGACGTCGGATCCGGACGGTTGCTGCCGTCGACATCGGTCGACCAGTACGCCGCGACGCTCGGCAAATGGTTTGGCGTATCCGATGCCGACATGAGCACGGTGGTGCCGAACATCGTGAACTTCTCCGATCGCACGCTTGGGTTCTTGTCGTAGGCACCGCCTCACGATCGGTGAAAACCCCTAGATCTGGTTGCGCCGCGCAGTTCGCGAGGGAGCAACTCGCGAAAGCTGCAACTTCGTGCGAAGTAAGTGGCCGCGACGCCTTGCAATCGATTCAACGCAGAGTTAGCTTGCACGGGCTGCAACGGTCGAAAAGCACACCCGCTGCGAAGCGGGGCCGCAAAGCCACAGCTCTTGAATCGAAGGACACAACAAGAGGGCTGGGCTGCCTGATGGGGGAAACCGGCACGCATGCATTCGTTCATGCATGCGCCGGGAAATTCATCTCCTGCAGTTGAGGACGCCGCGCACACCGCGAACTCCGGTTCGCGGCACGAAACGCGCCGGCAGGTCTCCGACCCGGATGGGGGCAAGAGATCAACTTCAATCGTGAGGAGGAAGCATGCGCAAGAGGAGAGGGTCCGCCGTACTGACGGCCGCGCTGTTGTTGGCCGCGGCGATGTCATTACCGGTGATCGACGCTGTTGCGGCAACACCAACCGGAGCATCGAACGCAGGCGCCGCGAATCGCCCAAGCAACAACGCGTACATCGTTCAACTGGCGGAAGACCCGGTCGTCGCCTATCGCGGCAGCATCAGCGGCTATGCAGCGACGGCGCCGAGTCCGGGGCAGAAGATCAATCCATACGATCCGCGCGTCGTTTCTTACCTCGCCTATCTGGCTTCGCGTCAGGATGCGGTACTGGCCAGCATCGGCGGCGGCAAGAAGCTGTATGGCTACGGGTATACGTTCGCCGGCTTTGCTGCCGAACTGACGCCGGATCAGGCGCAGAAGCTGGCGCAAACGAAAGGCGTGCTCGCCGTCACGAAGGATGTTCTCGTCGATGGAGACACGTCTTCGACGCCGACGTTTCTGGGTCTCGACGCGCCGGGAGGTTTGTGGGAGCAACTCGGCGGGTTCGGCGACAAGAAGAGCTCCGGTGCGGGCGAAGGCATCATCATCGGCATCGTGGACTCGGGCGTCTGGCCGCAGAGCAAGAGTTTCAGCGACCGCGACGCGGACGGCAAACTGGTGTTTCAGCAGATCCCGGGCTGGCATGGCCGGTGCGTGCCGGGCGAGGCGTTCACCGCGGCCGACTGCAACCAGAAGCTGATCGGCGCGCAGTACTTCAACGCGGCCTGGGGTGGCAACGCGGCAATCGACGCCCAGCGTCCCTGGGAGTTCAATTCGCCGCGCGATTACAACGGCCACGGCACGCACACAGCGTCGACGGCCGGCGGCAATCACGGCGTGGCGACGACCGGTCCCGCGGCAGTGTTCGGGCCGATCAGCGGCATGGCGCCTCGCGCTCGCATCGCGATGTACAAGGCGCTGTGGTCGACTCAGGACGCCTCGACGGCGAGCGGCTTTACTGCCGACCTCGTGGCAGCGATCGACCAGGCCGTCGCCGACGGTGTCGACGTGATCAATTACTCGATCAGCGGCACCTCGACGAATTTTCTCGACCCGGCGCAGGTCGCATTTCTGTATGCAGCCCAGGCAGGCGTCTTCGTCGCGGCATCGGCCGGAAACAGCGGGCCGACGACGGGTACCGTTGCGCACCCCGGTCCATGGCTGACGACGGTCGCGGCTGGCACGCATAACCGCGACGGACGAGGCTCGGTCACGCTTGGCAGCGGCACCACTTACACCGGCGCGTCGGTTGCGACCGCGGTCACCGCGCCGCTGATCGACTCAATTGCCGCGGGCAAGGGGGGCGCCGATCCGACGCAGGTGTCGCTGTGCTATAGCTCGGCCGACGGCGGCAACGTCCTGGACCCCGCCAAGGTCGCCGGCAAGATCGTCGTCTGCGATCGCGGCGTCACGGCGCGCGTCAACAAGAGTCTGGCAGTACAGGAAGCTGGCGGCGTGGGAATGATCCTGCTGAACACCAGCACCAACTCGCTGAACGCGGACTTCCACTTCGTGCCTACCGTGCATCTGCAGAGCACGGATCGCGCGGCGGTGAAGGCTTATGCAGCCACCGCCGGCGCCACGGCGACGATCAGCGCCGCGACGATCATCTACAACGCGGCCGCACCGTTCACCGCATCGTTCTCGTCGCGCGGACCACTGCGCGCCGGCAATGGCGACCTGCTGAAGCCCGACGTGATCGCCCCAGGACAGGACATTCTGGCCGCGGTCGCGCCGCCCGGAAATTCAGGTCGCGACTTCAACCTGCTCAGCGGCACATCGATGTCGAGCCCGCATGTGGCCGGCCTCGCCGCCCTGCTGAAGCAACTGCGCCCGAACTGGTCGCCGATGGCGATCAAGTCGGCGCTGATGACCACTGCCTATGACGTACTCGACGGGGCGAACACCAACCCGCTCGTGATCTTCCGCCAGGGCGCAGGACACGTCCAGCCGAACAGCGCGGCCGATCCCGGCCTCGTTTTCAACGCCGGCTGGAACGACTGGCTCGCATTCCTGTGCGGCACCACGACAGGCGTCAGCGCTGCGACGTGCAACACGCTGCAGGGGATGGGTTACTCGACCGACCCGAGCGATCTGAACGTCGCGTCGATCGCGATCGGGGACATGGCAGGCACGCAAACCGTCAAACGCAAGGTCACCAACGTCGGGTCGAACACCGCGACGTACTCGGCGTCGTACACGGGAATGGCCGGCTTCTCGGTTTCGCTGCCGGGGTCGTTCACTCTCACGCCAGGCGCGACAAAGGAGATCTCTGTGGGGTTCCTCCGCACCGCGGCCACGCTGAACGCCTACACGGGCGGCCAGCTCACATTGTCGGACGGTGCCGGTCACGTGGTGCGAGTGCCAATGGTTGTGCGGCCGGTAGCGCTGGCGGCGCCGACGCAGTTGTCGGGTAACGGCGGCCCGATCAGTTACAAGGTCACGTTCGGCTACGACGGGCCTTTCGGCGCCACCGCACGCGGTCTGGTGCCGGCGACAGTCACCTCGGGGACAGTGGCCGACGACCCCACCAACAGCACTTGCTCGCTGACGTCGCCGAACGCAGTACAGATTCCAGTGGCGATCCCATTGGGAACCGCCTACGCACGGTTCGCGCTGTTCGACGCCGACGTCAATCCGGGCTCGGACATCGATATGTGCGTGTTCAACAGCGTCGGCACGCAGGTGGGCTCGAGCGGCGGCGGCACGTCGGCCGAGGAGGTCAACCTCGGCAACGGTTCATCCGATATCGGCGGCACCACATACACAGTCGTTATCCAGGGTTATGGCGTCGCGGGCAGTTCGCCATTCAAGCTGCACACGTGGCTGCTCGGCGTGGCGAGCGCCGGCAACATGGCAGTGAGCGCGCCCGCCGCGGCGACGACGGGCGGCACCGGCACGATCTCGCTGAGCTTCAGCGGCCTAACCTCCGGCGTGAAGTATCTCGGATCCGTTGCCTATTCGGGCGTCGCCGGTCTCCCGAGTCCGACAATCGTTCGCGTTGATCCGTAACCGGATCTGATTTCCGCCACGACGCCCCGCATAGCAATCTGCGGGGCGTCTTTTTGTCCCCATCAGACGCGGTCGTCGGGCAACGGCGGCGTCGCGCGCTTTGGCGGACACAACACGAGTTCACCGCGCGCGCTCGCGTGGTAATCCAGCAATGCATCGCCGGCCCGGACCCGGATTCGATACCCGGGCACGAGAGCCTGCGTGTAGACCATCCCCGGCTCCGGGCAACCGAGCGAGCCATCGGGCCAGATCACGCGGGTCGCGCTTTCGATGACGAGTTCCGAGGGCGCGAGCCCAGTTGTGCGCGCCGCATGCGCGCGCGCCGACTGCACCACCCGCGCTTGATCGGTTGCCATCGGCGCACCTCCCCTTGTCTCAACTTCCTGCGGCGAACGGCAGCCAACTGTCAGCAGGGCAGACATGGTCACGACGGCCGCTACGTATCCGAAACTCATTGCATCACCACGGCGCGACCCGAAGCCGCCGGAGCGGCGCAGCGCGCGCCGATATACTCGCATGAGTACGGCCAGCCACTGGACCATTTTCGATGCAGGAGAAATACAACCCGCAGCAGGTCGAAGCCGACGCGCAGGCGCATTGGCAGGCCACGCACGCCTATCGCGCGGTCGAGAAGGACCCGCGCTTCCCGAAGGGCAAGTTCTACGTGTGCTCGATGCTGCCATACCCGAGCGGCAAGTTGCACATGGGGCACGTGCGCAACTACACGCTGAACGACGTGATGTACCGCTACATGCGGTCGAGCGGCTACAACGTGATGACGCCGATGGGCTGGGACGCGTTCGGGCTGCCGGCAGAGAACGCGGCGATCGACAAGAAGATCGCGCCGGCCAAATGGACGCGCGACAACATCGCCGACATGAAGTCGCAGATGCAGCCCCTGGGCCTGGCGTTCGACTGGTCGCGCGAGGTCGCGACCTGCGATGCGTCGTACTACAAGTGGAACCAGTGGCTGTTCCTGAAGATGCTCGACAAAGGCATCGCTTACCGCAAGACGCAGATCGTCAACTGGGACCCGGTCGACAACACGGTGCTTGCCAACGAGCAGGTGATCGACGGCCGTGGCTGGCGTTCCGGCGCAATCGTCGAGAAGCGCGAGATCCCCGGCTACTACCTGGCGATCACGAAGTACGCCGACGAGCTGCTCGACTGCGTGCAGAACAATCTCGACGGCTGGCCGCCGCAGGTGCGCGCGATGCAGGAGAACTGGATCGGCAAGAGCGCGGGCGTGAACTTCGGCTTCCCGTACGAAATTGACGGCCAGCAGCAGCTCCTGCGCGTGTTCACCACGCGCGCCGACACGATCATGGGCGTGACCTTCATGGCGATCGCCGCCGAGCACCCGCTCGCCGCACGCCTGGCGCGCGACGACGGGAAGCTCGCCGCGTTCATCGACGAGTGCAAGCGCGGCAGCGTGGCCGAGGCCGACCTCGCGACGATGGAAAAGAAAGGCATGGCCACCGGCTTTGCCGTCGCGCATCCGCTGACCGGCGCGCGCGTGCCCGTGTGGGTCGGCAACTACGTGCTGATGGGCTACGGCGAAGGCGCGGTGATGGGTGTGCCGGCGCACGACGAGCGCGACTTCGCGTTCGCGAAGAAGTACGCGCTGCCGATCCGGCAGGTAATCGCGGTCAAGGGCGAAACCTTCTCGCTCGACGGCTGGCAGGAGTGGTACGCCGACAAGCAGCGCGGCGTGTGCGTGAACTCCGGCAAGTACGACGGCCTGAACTATGAAGCAGCGACCGATGCGATCGCTGCGGACCTTAATGCGAAAGGCCTCGGCGACAAGCAGATCCAGTACCGGCTGCGCGACTGGGGCATCTCGCGGCAGCGCTACTGGGGCACGCCGATCCCGATCATCCACTGCGCGGGCGATGGACCGGCTTCGCCTGGGTGCGGCTCCGTGCCGGTGCCGGAGAAGGACCTGCCGGTGGTGCTGCCCGAAGACCTCGTGCCCGACGGCAGCGGCAATCCGCTCGCCAAGGATGCGCGCTTCCTCGCGTGCACCTGTCCGAAGTGCGGCAAGCCGGCGCAGCGCGAGACCGACACGATGGACACGTTCGTCGACTCGTCGTGGTATTACATGCGCTACTGCTCGCCGGATGCGGCGACGATGGTCGATGCGCGCAACGACTACTGGATGCCGATGGACCAGTACATCGGCGGCATCGAGCACGCGGTGCTCCACCTCCTGTACGCGCGCTTCTGGACCAAGGTGATGCGCGACCTGGGGCTGGTGAAGTTCGACGAGCCGTTCACGCGCCTGTTCACGCAGGGCATGCTGCTGAACGACTGTTACTTCCGCGAGGACGACTCCGGTCGCACGCGCTGGTTCTATCCGAGCGAGGTCGAGGTCAGTTACGACGATCGGGGACGGCCGACCGGCGCGATCGCCAGGGAAGATGGCCAGCCGGTGATGCTCGGCGGCATCGAGAAGATGTCGAAGAGCAAGAACAACGTGGTCGAGCCGCGCGACATCATCGCGAAATTCGGCGCCGACACCGCGCGCGCGTTCGTGATGTTTGCCGGCCCGCCGGACATGAGCGCGGCGTGGTCCGACTCCGGCGCGGAGGGCGTGTACCGCTTCCTGCGGCGGCTGTGGACGTTCTGCCACGCGCAGCGCGACGCGATCAGCAGCGGCGGCGCGATCGATGGCATGGCGTTGACGCCGCCGCTGAAGGACCTGCGGCGCGAACTGCACCTGAACCTGAAGCAGGCGCTGTTCGACTATCAGCGCCTGCAGTACAACACGGTCGTGTCGGCGACGATGAAGATGCTCAACGCGCTCGACGACGCCAGCCTCGGCAACGATGCCGCCGGCCGCGCGGTGCTGCGCGAGGGCACGAGCATCCTGCTGCGCACGCTGTACCCGATCGCCCCCCACATCACGTACGCGCTGTGGAACGAGCTCGGCTTTGCGAAGTCGCACGGCGACCTGCTCGATGCGCCGCTGCCGGCGGTGGCCGAGGACGCGCTGGTGCAGGACGAGATCGAACTCGTGGTGCAGGTCAACGGCAAGCTGCGCGGCTCGATCCGCGTGCCGGCGCAGGCCGACAAGGCAGCGATCGAGCGCGCCGCGATGGCCGACGCCAACGTGCAGAAATTCGTCGGCGGCAATCCGGTCAAGCGCGTGGTGGTGGTGCCGAACAAGCTGGTCAACGTGGTCG
>JBAIYN010000082.1:0-2052 GCA_037915775.1 Burkholderiales bacterium
AATCGAGGTGTGACGCCATGACACGAGGTCTCTTCATCCATGTCACCGACACGACGCGCGCCGCACCCGCCGTGGACATGCGCGTCGATGTCTACCGGCTCGGCGGGCGCGCCTGCAAGCTGTGCTCGGCGCGCGTGGGCGCCGGCGGTCTCGTTGCGGACGAGGCGCTCGCCAGCGACGCCATCGAGCGCGGCGAATACGAGATCGTGCTTCAGGCCGGCGAGTACTTCCGCCGCCGTGGATTCACGCTGCCCGACGTACCACTGCTCGACGAAGTGCCGGTCCGGTTCGGCGTGGCTCAGCCCGGCGCTCCGGTCAGGCTGTCGCTCGAGATCAGCCCCCACGCGTTCGCGCTCGTCGCGCCTGCGGAGAACTGCCAAACCTCGTAATGCGCGCGAACGGAGGCGGCCGCGGCGTCAGCGCCTTCGGTCACTTGTCTGCAGTGACCATGTGCGTTCCATATCTTCCAACGACGACAAGAACGGCTGCCCACAACGCCACTGCATACACGCCATAGAAGATCGTGTCGTTCCTGGGGGACAACGACAATGGAACGAGAATCGACAGGGACCCTGTGGAGCTCGTGTGCATGAGTTGGGCCAGCAAGACGCTTCCGGTGTTCGTGTACACCCAGACCACGAGCACCCTCATGGCCGTCATGGCGACGAGAAACATGGTGAAGTGCGGCATCCAATAAGCCCCGCGAGCACCCGAGGCACCCAGGTAGTCAGCCGCCAGGTGCCAAAGTGAGTGGATTGCGCCGAGAAGAATGCCAACGGCCAGGGCGCTGTGCTTCAACCGCATCCTTGGCGTAGCAAATCCGGTCCACCCAATCTCCTCGAAGAAACCGGCCAGGAGGCCGATCAAGACGCCCATTGGAAAAAAGTGCGGGGCGAAGTCTTTGGAAAGAAGAGCGACAAGCCCCAGTTGGACCGCCAATATCAGGACAGGAAAAAGCAGGATCGCCGAGTACCAACGCGACTTCACTCGCCACAGACATATCCGAGAGAAAAGGTCCCGGAGACCGCTCTTCCCATCTGCAAGATATGCCATGACGACGCCGGCAAGACTCGGGCCGATCAGCATCGGCAGAAACACGAAAAGGGTGTCGGTGAACTGCAAAGCCTCACCCCGTATGAACTTTGGCCCGACCGCTGCGAAAGAGCCTCCCCACGCCAGGAAGAAGGCAAGGGCGAAGTACGCTAGAAGCGGGTGGCGTTGAATGTGAGGCCTGATATCCACGTCTCTTGCGGCGGGTCACGCTCAGTCGTCGATCGCCTGATAGGCGGACGTCCAAAAGTCAGTGACGACAGGCGGCAGACGCAACGCTGCGGGTCGGCACTGGGCCATGAGGATGCCGACCATCTGCTCGTGCGGGTCCACGTAGAACGATGTGCTGAATGCTCCATCCCAGCCGTAGCGTCCCGGCACGCCGGCCACCTCGTCGCGACGGGTCACGATCGAGACGCCCAGGCCCCATCCGCGCGAGGCCCAGAAGTTCTCGAAGAACGGTGACGCTGCCTTCTGCTCGGCCGTCAACTGGTCGGTGGTCATGAGTTCGATCGACGGTCGCGACAGGATCCGCTCCTTGCCGTATGCGCCCCAGTTCAACAGCATCCGCCCAAACGCGAGCAGGTCATCGGCGGTGGAGACGAACTGGTCACCGGCGCCGGACTCGAAGACGCAGGGATGCGCGAGAAGGTCGTTGCCCGCCTCTTCGAGCACGGTGATCGCGCCGTTCGTGAAGTCGGTCTTGTAGCAAGTAGCGACCCGATCGAGTTGGGCCTTCGAAACCGTGAAACCGGTGTCTTTCATGCCCAGCGGGCCGAAGACTCGCTCACGCATGAAAGACGAGAGAGACATGCCGGAGGCGCGGGCAATCAGAACCCCCAGAATCTCGGCGCTCATGTGATACAGCCAGCGCTCGCCCGGCTGGTGGGCGAGTGGCAAGCGGCCGAGGTTTTGCATGAACTCGTCGGCCGTGCCCGGAAACGTGAAAGTGCTCAGCGGCAGACGCGCTTCGATCAGCGCTCGCTGCAGCGGGCACGTCGG
>JBAIYN010000520.1:0-12052 GCA_037915775.1 Burkholderiales bacterium
TCCTCGACGGCGGCGCTGACGGCCTTGTCGATGCCGCGCTTCAGATCCATCGGGTTCATGCCGGCGGCAACGTACTTCATGCCCTCGGCGACGACCGACTGCGCCAGCACGGTGGCGGTGGTGGTGCCGTCACCCGCGTTGTCGGAGGTCTTGCTCGCCACCTCCTTGACCATCTGCGCGCCCATGTTCTCGAACTTGTCCTTCAGTTCGATTTCCTTCGCGACCGACACGCCGTCCTTGGTCACCGTCGGTGCGCCGAAGGAGCGCTCGAGCACGACGTTGCGGCCCTTCGGGCCCAGCGTCACCTTGACTGCGTTGGCGAGGATGTTGACGCCGCGCACCATGCGATGCCGGGCGTCATCGTGGAAAAAGACCTGTTTCGATGCCATCTTGAATGTCTCCGATCAGAGCGTTGGGGTTAGGCGATCACGCCCATCAAATCTTCTTCGCGCATGACGAGCAGTTCCTCGCCCTCGACCTTCACGGTCTGCCCGGCGTACTTGCCGAACAGGACCTTGTCGCCGACCTTGACGTCCGGCGCGATCAGCTTGCCGCTGTCGTCGCGCTTGCCGGGTCCGACGGCCACGATCTCGCCCTGATCGGGCTTTTCGGCAGCCGTATCCGGAATCACGATGCCCGACGCGGTCTTGCGCTCCTGGTCCAGACGCTTGACGATCACGCGATCGTGCAATGGACGGATTTTCATAAGCTCTCCTGTTAAAAGGACTTTTTCGACATACGGAAATGGGTGGAGTCAGGACTCCAGATGTGGAAAGGCGGCCGTGCCTCCATCTGTTAGCACTCGCCGCTTTCGAGTGCTAATAATAAGAACAAGGCGGCCCGCCTTCAAGTCCCTTCTGTCCGCTGACCCTCCCGCGTCCCCGCCGTGCGCGCCCCCACGTCGCGTCCGGCCTCCGAGACACCGGCGGCTCCGTCGGCAGAACAGCCTAGTGGCCCTGTGGGATTCCGACCGGGCCGTCGATGCGTTACTAATGGCCAATCTGGGGAAGGGACCGCGCATCTGGTCGATGGTCCCGGATCGCCTCGCCCGCAGGAACCGGATCGACGCATGAGTTTCAGCCTGCCCTTTGTCCGCCGCGGTTCCAAGCCAGGTTCCGGCCGCAAGCCCGACAACTTCGTCCATTCGGTCCTGAGCTACACGAAGCTCGAAATCCCCACTGTCGAAATCTTCGAAACCGCCGTCACTCTTCCGCCGGGCACGAATCCGCTGATCGCCCATGCCGAACTCGCGTCGGTGTTCGGGCATCGCGCGGGCGAAGGCCACTTTCTCTTTCGCGCCGACAGCACGATCGACGGACGCTATTGGGTGCAGTCGACCACACCCTGGGCGCGCCAGCCGGAGCATGCGGTCAGCGCGCTGGAGCCCAAGCGTGCGCTGATCCAGGTGGCCCCCGGGCTGATGTACCGGTTCACGCTGGCCGTGTGCGCGGGGCGAGCCCGGCTGGAGGGAACGGAAAAGGAGGTCGAGCCGTTCCGGACCCGGGACGAGGTCGACATCTGGTTCAAGGCAGCGGCCGAGCGTTTCGGCTTCCGATTGCTGATGGCGGATGTATCGATGTCCGCCCTGCGCTTCGAGCATCAGGGCAGTCGCATCCGCATAGACCACGCGGTGATTGAAGGCGCACTCGAAGTGCTGAATCCGGATCCATTCCGCGCCCGGATCCTGCGCGGCTTCGGTCACCATCGGCGCGCCGGACTGGGCATGATCCAGCTCACACACTGATCGCGACGGCATCCGCGGGGCTTGATGTTCGTGCAGCCCGCCCCGATGTGCCTGGCTTGAGGTGAACCATGATCGATACAAGCCAACGCACGTTCGCCCGCGACGTGATCGAGGCGTCGCAGCGCACTCCCGTTCTGGTGGATTTCTGGGCCCCTTGGTGCGGCCCGTGCCGCGTCCTCGGACCGATGCTCGAAAAGCTCGAAACCGAATATGTCGGCCGTCTGCGTCTGGTGAAGATCAACACCGACGAGAACGCGGAACTCGCCGCGCAATATCGGGTGCGCAGCATTCCGTACGTGGTTGCGTTCGTCGACGGGCAGCCGATCGACTCATTCGTCGGCGTGCTGCCCGAAAGCCAGTTGCGCGCGTTCATCGAGCGGCTGCTACCGAATCCGAGCGAGCTGGAACGCCGCAAGGCGGCCCGCCTGCTGGCGGCCGGCGATGTGGACGGCGCCACCGCCGCGCTGCGCGCGGCGGTCGCCCTGTCGGCCGACAACGATGCCGCCCGCTTCGACCTCGCCACGCTCCTGCTCGGCGACGCGCCTGCCAGTGGCGCAATGGCGGTGCTCGACGAGGCGGAGTCGCTGCTGGCCGGGGCGTCCAAAGAGGCGCGCAACGAGACGGCGTGGCGCGCGCTCGCCACCCGAATCGACAGCCTGCGTCGCGCCGCCGAGCTGCCGCCCGCCGAGACCTTGCGGGCCCGCATCGCTGCGGCCGATGACGACCTTCAAGCCCGCCTGGACCTGGCGCAGCTGCATATTGCGAGACGCGAATTCGAGCCTGCACTGGACCAGTTGCTGGCGATCGTCGAGCGGGACCGCAATTTCGGCAACGACGTGGGACGCAAGACGATGCTGTCGGTGTTCGACCTCGCCACGGATCAGCCGCAACTCGTGGCCGCCTACCGCCGTCGACTCTCGGGGGCGCTGAATCGCTAGCGCGCGACGCTGCCGCGCCGGGCTGCCTGCAGGTTAGTCGTATTTGATCGAACAACCGTACGGCGGCGTTGCCGGAACCGATACCGCCTTTCCGGCCCGCAACTCTGCAAGCGCCTGGATCACATAGTTGTTCGCCGTCCTGACGTCGGCGACGCTCGTACTGCGTCTGTCATCGATCGCGCCGGCGTACTGCAGCCTTCCGGCCGGATCGATCACGAACATGTGCGGCGTGGTCTTGGCTCCGTAGGAGCGGCCGATCCGGCCATCCGGATCGAGCAGCGCGGTCGTCGGCGATGCTCCCTGCTGCTTCAGCCAGGCAATCTGCTGCTCGGGCCGCAGATGTTCCGGGTGCCCGGCCGCCGTCGAATTGATCGTCAGCCAGATTACCCCGTCCGCGGTGAAGCGCTTCTGCAGCGCCTGCATGTTGCCGCTGTTGTAGTGCTTCTGCACGAATGGGCACGAAGGATTGTTCCACTCGAGCACGACGTACTTGCCACGGAAGTCGTCGAGATCGATCCTCTTGCCGCCGGCATCGGCCAGCGCGAAGCCGGGGGCAGGCTGCCCAGGCAACGCCGCCGCATAGGCGGCCAGCGCGAACCAGAGCACGCCAGCCCCGAACAGGAGCCTTCGAAGCATTGGGACCTCAATACGCCAAGCGTTCAGAGCCGGCGCAGAGCATCCATCACCGCGCCCTCTGTCAGCAATTCGGGCAATACCTGAGGCCGGCCGCGCTGGTCGTACATCACGTACAACGGAACGCCATTGCGTCCGAAGCGCGCCAGTTCGCGCGTGATCGCGTCATCGCGGTTGGTCCAGTCCGCACGCAGCTTGATCACGCCCTTGCTCGCCATCGCGTCGACGATCGAACGCGAATTAAGCACCAGCTGCTTGTTCGCCTGGCAGGTCACGCACCACGCCGCGGTGAAGTCGACGAACACCGGCCGGCCGGTCGCGATCTGCGTCTGCTGCTCTGCCGCGCTCCACGGCTGCCAACCATTTGCAGTCTCGGCGGCGGTCGATGCGTTGGCGCGCATCGCGTCGGATCCCGTGGCAGCAATGACCGTGTACAGCGCGACGCCGGCTGCCCCCAGCGCAAGCCAGCGCCAGCGGGGCGCGCCGCGCTGCGCGATGCCGAGCGCCCACGCCGCGAGCGCGCTCAGCACCAATGCCCCCAGCGTCAGCGCCACTGCATTGACATTGACTTGCTGTGCCAGAACCCACAGCAGCCAAACGCAGGTGGCAAACATCGGAAATGCCATGAACTGCTTGAACCGCTGCATCCACTCACCCGGCCGCGGCAGCCACTTCAGCAGCGCCGGAAACAGGGTCAGCATCAGGTACGGCAGCGCCATGCCCGCTCCCAGGGCGGCAAACACCGCCAGCGCGCTGGCGGCCGGTTGCGTGATCGCATATCCGAGCGCCGCCCCCATGAACGGCGCGGTGCAGGGCGCCGCCACGACCACGGCCAGCACGCCGGTGCCGAAGCTTCCGGAGATGCGATCGGGCCGGAGTCGTTGCGCCGGCGCCGCGTTGGCGAGCGTGGCTCCGAACGTGACTTCAAAGACGCCCAGCAGGTTCAGGCCGATCAGGAAGAACAGCGCCGTAAGTCCCGCGACCACCCAGGGCGTCTGCAACTGGAATCCCCAGCCCAGCTGCGAGCCGCCGGCGCGCAGCGCCAGCAGCGCGCCCGCCAGCAGCACGAAACTCAGCACGACGCCGACAGCGAAGACGATGCCGTGCACCCGCAGCGAAGGATGGCGCACTCCCGCGCTGTCCTCGGCGCGCTGATGCTGCATCAGCGCGAGCAGCTTCAGCGACAGAACCGGAAATACGCAAGGCATCAGGTTGAGTATCAGCCCGCCGATCAGCGCGCCGGCCAGCGCCGCCCACAGCGTGATCGTGCTGCCCACGACGGTGCCGGTCGCTGCAATTCCGGCGTCGACGGCCGCCACCTTGCCCGGCAGCAGCGCCACGTCGGTTTCGCCCGCCCATCCGCCCTGGTCCGCGCGCGCCGGCCCGCCGTCGACCGCAAGCACGCCGCGCAGTTGCTTGAACTCGCCGACGATCGGCTTCGCAGCGGTCAGATACACGGCCACTTCATTTCCCTCGGTGCGGAGCACCTGAGGCGCGGCGGGTTCGATGCGCGCCTCCTCGAGCGGGAAGAACTCGACGGTTGCGGGAGTGTGCGATGCGCGGAACGCCAGCCGGATCCGGTCGCCCTCGATCGTTGCAGTCGCATCCTGCAGCGTTACGCGATGCGGCACCAGCGCACGCGTGGCGGCGAACTGCGCGGCGCGGCGCGACGGGTTCGCACTGTCCCGTACCGGCAGGTCGAGTTTCACATCGGCGCCGCTCGGGATGCACACTTCACGACAGATCAGGAAATCGGCATGGGCGGCCAGTGCGACCGAATCGCCCGCCTTCAGGTTCGCCGGAGGCGTCAGCTCGGTCAGCAGCAGGACTTCGCCGTCATAGCCGAAATTCATCAGTGGTCCGACCGGCAGGCGCTTCGGCAGCGGCCATTCGATCGGTCCCGCCACCCACCCGGGCGGCAGCTTCCACTGAATGCGAGTGGGCAATCCCGAGTCGCCGGGCACGCGCCAGTAGCTGTGCCACTCGGGATCGTGCTTGATGCGCAGTGCGACCGACAACGGCTGGCCGGGAACGATTGCGTCGGTCGCGGCGATCAGTTCGACCTCGGCATTGTCCGCCCGCACCGGCTGCGCCATCGATGCAGGCAGCCAGAGGGCGAGCAGCAGCCACAGGAGATAGCGCAAGACCATCAATGCTTCGTCCCCGGCATGGATCGCAAGTTCCCTCAAATTCCGGCGAACGCGGCGCGCGCTGCCGCCAGGGTGGCTTCGATCACCGCGTCGTCATGCGCGGCGGAGACGAAACCCGCCTCGTACGCGGATGGCGCCAGATACACGCCGCGCGCCAGCATCGCATGGAAGAACGCATTGAAGCGCGCCTTGTCGGTGGCCATGATCTGCGCGTAGCTCGTCGGCACTTCAGCAGCAAAGTACAGGCCGAACATGCCGCCGACCGAGTCGCCGCAGAAGGACACGCCGGACGCGCGGGCCGCAGCGGTAAGTCCATGCACCAGCTTTGCCGTCTGGGCACCGAGGCGTTGATGGAATCCGGGCTGTTGAATCAGCTTCAACGTCGCCAATCCACACGCGACCGCGACCGGATTGCCGGACAGGGTCCCGGCCTGGTAGACCGCGCCGAGCGGCGCCAGATGTTTCATTACCTCGCGCTTGCCGCCGAACGCGGCGACCGGCATGCCGCCGCCGATCACCTTGCCGAGCACGGTCAGATCCGGATCGATCTGGTACAGCGCCTGCGCACCGCCCAGCGCGACGCGGAATCCGCTCATCACCTCGTCGAAGATCAGCAGCGCACCGTGCTTCGTGCACAGGGCCCGCATCGCGCGCAGGAATTCGGGCGTGGCGCGCACCAGGTTCATGTTGCCCGCCACCGGCTCGACGATCACCCCGGCGATGTCGTCACCGTGCCGCCGGAATGCGTCCTCGAGCTGCTGCGCATCGTTGTAGTCGAGCACGATCGTGTGCTGCGTGATCTCGGCCGGCACGCCGGCCGAACTCGGATTGCCGAACGTCAGCGCGCCTGAACCGGCCTTGACCAGCAGGCTGTCGGCATGGCCGTGATAACAGCCTTCGAACTTGACGATCTTGCGCCGCCCCTTGCCGCCTCCCGCCGCGCCGCGCGCCAGCCGGATCGCGCTCATCGCCGCCTCGGTTCCGGAAGACACGAGGCGGACCTGCTGCATCGACGGCACCAGCCGCAGCAGTTCCTCCGCCATCTCGACCTCGGCTTCGGTCGGTGCACCGTAGCTGATGCCGCGCGCGATCGCTGCATGCATCGCGCCGACGACTTCGGGGTGCGCGTGTCCGACGATCATCGGGCCCCACGAGCCGATGTAGTCGATGTAGCGCATGCCGTCGGCGTCCCAGAAGTACGGCCCCTCGGCGCGCGCAACAAAGCGCGGCGTGCCGCCGACGGAGCGGAACGCACGCACGGGCGAATTGACACCCCCCGGAATGCTGCGCTGGGCGCGCTCAAACAGCTGCTCGTTGCGACTCATAGAGATCTTTCCCTTGCTCGAATTTCGTCGTCAGCTCCCGGACCGCTGCCGCCGGATCGGGCGCGTCGTAAACCGCTGCGATCAGAGCCGCAGCATGCGCGCCGGCGTGCCCGACGGCCTTGATGTTTGTCGCATCGATGCCACCGATGGCGACCACGTGCATGCCGTCGGCGCGGGCGCGCGACAGCAGCGACAACGGCGCGCGCACTGCCGCAGGCTTGGTCGCCGATGCGTAAACCGAGCCGAAGGCGACGTAGTCCGCGCCGCTGCCGACGGCAAGTCGCGCACGGTCGAAGTCGTCGTAGCAGGACACCCCGACCAGCATCCGTATCCCTTCGCGCGCAAGCCGCGGCCGCGGGTCGGGATCGTCGCGTCCGACATGAACGCCGTCCGCCAGCGATGTGATCGCCAGATCGACGTCGTCGTTGATCACCAGCCGCGCACCTTGCGTCAGCGTCAGTTCGCGCAATGCCTTTGCTTGCGCGCGGCGCAGCGCGCCATCGGCGCGCTTGTTCCGGTACTGCAGCCAGCGCACGCCATTTGCGACCGCGGCGGCAGTCACGGCGAGCAGCCGCGCCGTATCGGTCCAGTCGGGGGTCAGCAGGTACACACCGGTCGGGCGTTCAGGGCTATTCGTCATCGTCCTGTCCGCCATCGGTTGCCCAGAACATGCGATCCGGCGTCGCCGCTCCCATCCCAAGTCGAAAGCCCGCCGCGAGCGACTGGCCCAGAAAATCGTGCGCCTCGCGAACGGCGTCGCCGACGCCGATTCCCTGCGCGAGCAGCGACGCAATCGCGGCGGACAGCGTGTCTCCGGCACCGCGGAAGCGCAGGTCGATGCGGTCGATGCTTTCGTTCTGCTGCTCGCCGTCCGGCCCGAAGAGCGTGTTCACGTTCAGGCCCGCCGCGGTCCGAACGCCGGTCAGCAGCACGTATTCCGCGCCGCCGTCGCGGAGCCGATCGGCAACCTGGGCGGCGCCGATGGCCTCGGCGGCATCCTCCCCGGGCTCCTCCGCCGAAGACTCGATCACCGTCGCGAGCCGTCGGGCCAGATCCAAATCGGCGGTGAGCACGGTCGTGCGCGGCAGCACCAGTTCACAGATGGCCGTCATGACCTCGAGCGTGGAACGGCTGTCGGGCCCTTCGCCCACGGCGATCGCGAGCCCTGGGTCAAGCACCACCGGCACGTCGTCGTAGTCGGCCAGGATTTCCGCAACCGATTGCGTGATGCCGCTGCTCGCGAGCGCACCGATCTTGAACGCAGCCACCGGCATGTCCTCGAGCACCGCGCGCGCCTGGTCATCGACCAGTTCGCTGTCGACCGCCTGCAGGTCCAGAACGCGCACGCTGTCCTGCACCGAGATGGCCGTGATCACGCCCGCCGCGTGACAACCCATCGCCGCGCAGGTCGTCACGTCGGCAGCCAGGCCGGTGGCGCCGGTCGGGTCCGAGAGTCCGAAGGTCAGCACGACGGGCGGCGCGTGAGCAGCCATGGAGACGAGGCGGGAGAAATGCGACTGCGAGACGACGATTCCCTCAGCCGTATGTATGAAGCCGAAAGTAAGCCGTAACTGCGCAGGCCAAGCTATGATCGATTCGACAGATGTTAGCGGAGTCTCCCTCGGTTATTTGCCGTAGTGACAACAAGTACAGCGGGCAGCGGGATGCGCACATGGATGTGCCTGATCTGCGGATGGATCTACGACGAAGCGGCCGGCCTGCCCGAGGAGGGCATCGCCCCCGGCACACGCTGGGAGGATCTGCCGCCCAACTGGACCTGTCCGGAGTGCGGGGCCCGGAAGGAAGACTTCGAAATGGTGGAAATCTGATGCGACCGGGCTCGTCGCATCGGCTCGCGGCGGCCGCGGAGGGCGGACGCGGGCCACTCTGACGTGGAAGGCATGCGATGGCGACGCAGGATTACTCCGACATTCGCGGCCGCAAGGTGATGGTGATCGACGACTCGAACACCATTCGCCGCAGCGCCGAAATCTTCCTTACGCAGGCCGGTTGTCAGGTGATCCTCGCGCAAGACGGTTTCGAAGCGCTGTCCAAGATCACCGACCATCAGCCGAGCATCATCTTCTGCGACATCCTGATGCCCCGCCTGGACGGCTACCAGACCTGCGCGCTGATCAAGCGCAGTCCGCGCTACTCCAAGACGCCGGTCGTCATGCTGTCGTCGAAGGACGGCCTGTTCGATCGGGCCCGTGGCCGCATGGTCGGCTCAAGCGAATACCTGACCAAGCCGTTCACCAAGGACAGCCTGCTCTCCGCCGTGCGGCAGCACTCGGCATCAGCAGACTGACGACCACAAGACAAACGGGTGCGAGGCCGCACATGCCGATCAAGAAAGTCCTGATCGTCGACGATTCGCCGACTGAACGCTACTTCCTCACCGAACTGCTGACCAAGAACGGCTTCAACGTCTCGGTGGCGGAGAACGCCGAGGAGGCGCTGCTGAAGCTCAAATCGCACACGCCGGACCTGATCCTGATGGACGTCGTGATGCCGGGCCAGAACGGATTCCAGCTGACGCGCCAGCTCTCCAAGGATCCGGCAACGCAGAACATCCCGGTGATCATGTGCACCAGCAAGAACCAGCAGACCGACCGCATCTGGGGCCTGCGTCAGGGTGCGCGCGACTACATCGTCAAACCGGTCCGCGCGGACGAGCTGCTGGGCAAGATCGCCGCGCTCAACTGACCGATGGACTGGCGCGTTTCGAAAGACGGAGCAAGCACGGGGACAGCGCCGATGCCAGCCGAAAAGCAACTGGACAAGCTGCGTGACTTCTCCTCGCAGCTGACCGAACGGTTGAAGGCAGCTCCGGCCACGCCGAGCGCCTCGCTCAGGCTGGCGGTGCGAATCGGCGCAAAGTCGTATCTGGTCGAGATGGCCTCTGCCGGGGAAATCGTGCCCCTCGGGGACGTCGCGCCCGTGCCTTGGACGAAACCTTGGTACCGCGGGCTGACCAATGTGCGCGGCCGCCTGGTCGGCGTCGTCGACCTTCACCACTTCAGTGGCGCGGCGCCGTTGAGCGCCGAGCAGGGTCAGCAGTTGCTGGTGATCGGCGAGGCGCTGAAATCGAGCGCAGCGCTGATCATCACGCGCGCATTCGGACTGCGCAACCTGAAGGAACTGGAGGCCCTCGACACCGTGACCGACGGCTCCCGGCCTTGGGAAATTGGCCGCTACCGCGACAACGATGGCACGGTCCTGACGGAGCTCGACCTGGCGCGGCTGGTGTCGTTCGAGCGGTTCAACGCGATCGGAATCTGACGCGCGGCGACCGCGCTCACGATGGAGCATCGGAGATGGGCATGGCGATGGACGCAGAGATGACGCGACACTCGAAGGACGGCGGGGGCGAGATCACCGTCCAGCCGTTCCGCTACACGGAGTTTGCGCCTGCCGAAGTGGCCGGCCGTGCCCACGCGCCGATTCCTCCCAGTCCGCCGACGCAGAAGATCGATCGTCGCGCGCTCGAAGCCGCGCTATCCAGCACCTGGGGCTCGCGAATGGTCGAGCGCCTGCTGGCCTGGAAACTCCCCCTGATCGGCCACCGCCCGCTGAATACGCAGGTGCAGGTGATGCTGACGCTGATGGGCGTGTTCGCGTTTCTTTTCGCCGCCGTGTTGGCCATCGACGTTCGCCTGTCGGCGAACAGCGCGGCCGAAGCCCAGTTGCTCGGCGACGCGCTGATGCACTCGCAGCGCCTCGCCAAGGCCGCGCCCGAAGCGGCGAAAGGCAGCGGCCCCGCCCTGGCCGAACTGCGCGAAAGCCGCGATCGCGTCGCGGCCAATCTCGAGGCCCTGGCGGCCGCCGTCGCGTCGGCGGCGCAGCCGACGCTCGAGCGCGCCGCCACGACCTGGAAGGTTTCGGAGGGCGCCGCGTCGGGGATCATCGCGCAGGAAAAGCCGTTGCGCGCATTCGGCGACTTTCTCGCGCGCCTTGACCAGGCGGCACCGCGTCTGATCCAGCTGAGCGAGGAAATCGCGGTGCAGCGCGGGCAGTCGGGCGCGGCGGGCCAGCTCGCGCTGCTCGCGCAGCGCATCGTGCGCACCGCCGACGGTCTTGCGTCGGGCCAGGCCGGCATTGCCGACGCGCCACAGCAGCTGACGCGCGACCTGGCGCAGTTCCGCGACCTCCTGCAAAGCATCGGGGCCGGAGCCGACGGCGACCTGCGGCCGAAAGTGCAGCAGCTCGCCAAGCTGTTCGGCGATCTGCAGCCCGTCATCGCAGCGGCGAGCGGCACCTTTGCCGTCGTTGCCGAGGCAGGCCGCGCGCAGTCCGTGTTGGTGCGCGACGCCGAAACGCTGCGCACCCAGCTCGGCGCGCTGCAAGGCGACATCCGCAGCGAAAGCGGCGTGCGCGCCGTCAACTTCCTGATCATGGCCGTATTTGGCGTCGGCGTGCTGCTGGCAACGGCCGGGCTGGTAAAGATCCTGCTCGGCGACAGCCGCAGCCGGACGCTGGAGGCCGAGCTGCGCCGGAGCGAAGCGATGAAGCTCGAAGAGGCCGCCAAGCGCGCCAACGAGCAGAACCAGGCCGCGATCCTGCGCCTGATGAACGAACTGCAGGAGGTCGCCGATGGCAACCTCACCATCGAGGCAACGGTGAGCGAGGACATCACTGGAGCCATCGCCGACTCGGTCAACTACACCGTCGAGGAGCTGCGCGGACTGGTCGGCCGCATCAACGAGACGGCCGAGCAGGTGACCAGCGCTTCCACGCAGGCGCGCGACATCACGACCAGGCTGCTCACCGCGTCGGAGCAGCAGAGCCGGGAAATCAAGGACACCGGCCAGAAGGTGCTGCTCATGGCCTCGCAGATCAACGAGGCCTCACGCAGTGCGACCGAATCGGCGCGCGTGGCGCGCGCGTCGCTCGATGCGGCCGAGCGCGGCCAGCGCGCGGTGTACAACCAGATCGCGGGCATGAACGAGATTCGCGAGCAGATCCAGGAGACTGCAAAGCGGATCAAGCGGCTGGGCGAGTCGTCGCAGGAGATCGGCGAGATCGTGGAGCTGATCACCGACATTACGGAACAGACGAACGTGCTGGCGCTGAACGCGGCCATCCAGGCCGCGAGCGCGGGTGAGGCGGGCCGCGGCTTCTCGGTGGTGGCGGAGGAGGTGCAGCGTCTTGCGGATCGCTCTGCCGAGGCGGCCAAGCAGATCGGCGCGCTGGTGCGCACGATTCAGACCGACACGCAGGACGCCGTGGCGGCCATGGAAAAGAGCACCCAGGGCGTGGTCG
>JBAIYN010000004.1:0-12484 GCA_037915775.1 Burkholderiales bacterium
AGGCCGACCAGCCGCAGAGGTTCTTCGCCCCGTGCGTGCGCCACCGCCAGCACGCGGTACCCCTTCTGCGTCTCGGCGGCCGCCTGGCCCTCGAGGGCATCGATCGCGGCGGCGTCGAGTCCGGCCGCTGCGGCAACGGTGCGCAGCGCCCCTTTCATCGCGAGCTCCGTGATGCCGCCAACGTCGACGCGCGCCTCGGTGCGACGCGTCTGCGGCGAAAACGGAACGAATGAGACCTGTCGAACGGGTGCAGGATGTGCCGCCCGCTTGCGCGCGGCGCCGAGAAAGGCGAGATCGATCGGGTCCTGGTCGGCCTCGTTGGACGCCCAGCCGCCGATTCGAACCACGTCGTCGCCGGTGAATCCCGGCAACGGGAGCGTGCCAGAGAGCGAAAGCCGATTGAATGTCAGCGTCCCGGTCTTGTCCGCGCACAGGATGTCCATGTTGGCGGCGTCCTCGGCGGCGCTCAGCCGCGTGACCAGCACGCCGTGCCGCGCCAGCTCGACCGACCCGATTGCCATGCTGACCGTGAACATCACGGGCAGCGCTACCGGTATGGCGCTCATCAGCAGTACCAGCAACAGCGGCATGATTCCGAGGACAGGCAGTCCCTCGTTCAGCGAGATTGCCAGAACAATCGCCACCTGCACGCCCACGATCAGCAATAGCCACCGCACCAGGCGCGCGACAACCTCTTCGACGTGCAGCTTCGGATGCGCACTGTCGACCAGCTGCGTGGTGCGTCCGAAGTAGGTCGCCGCGCCGGTCGCGGTCACGACCGCCGTGGCCTCGCCCCGACGCACGATCGATCCCGAGTACACGACGTCGCCGCTGTCGCGCGCCACGTCGCGCGACTCGCCAGTGAGTGCGGACTGATCGACCTGCAGGTCGCCCTCGATCACCTTGACGTCCGCCGGTACGAAATCGCCGGCGCGCACACGCACGACGTCCTCTCGCACGAGTTCGCGCGCGGGAACCGGCATCCAGGCCCCGTCGCGTAGCGCGCGCGCGGCGACCTGCATCCGGCTCCGCAGCGCGGCGACCGCGGCCGATGCCCGCTGCTCCTGAACGAAGCTCAGCACCGCATTGACCAGCAGCAGCGCGATCGCAATCCAGAAGTCCGCCGTCTTGTGCAGCAGGAAAGAGAGCAGCGCGATCAGCTCCAGCATCCAGGCCGACAGGCCCCAGAACTTGCCCGCGAAACGAAGCACCGGATGGCCCGGCTTCTCGGCAACCTCGTTTGCGCCGTCCTTCCCGAGCCTGGCCTTCGCCTGCGCGCTCGTCAGGCCTTCGGGCTGTTCGCTGGCGATCGACTGCAACGCGCGTCCCCGGCGGAAATTCGATTGATCAGAGCCCATCGGCCCGACGGCGTGACGCGCCCGGACCGGCCGCGCAAGAGGCGGACGCCACGCATTGTGAACCCGTCCCGGGTCGGGATCAGCGCGCGAGCTGGGTCGCGAGCGTATAGAAGGCGAAGCTCGCGAGCCACGCCACCGTCAGCGGCCACAGCAGCGACAGCAGCGTGAAAGCGGCGCTGCGCGATTCGCGCCAGATCGTCGCCATGCTGGACAGGCACGGCGTGTAGATCAGCGTGAACAGCATGAAGCTCGCACCCTGCTGCCACGTCAGGCGCTCCGCCAGCACGCGGCCGAGCTCGTCCTGGCCGGCGCTGTAGATCACCGCTAGCCCGCCGAGCACGATTTCCTTGGCCACGAAACCGAACAGCAACGCCACCGACAGGATCGCGTCGATCCCGATCGGCGCGAACACGGGCGCCAGCCACGTGGCCAGACGCCCTGCCAGCGTTGCCTGGCTGGCCGGCGCGACATCGAACGGGTAGTGGGTGAGCCACCAGATCAGCAGCACCCCGCCCAGGATAAAGACGCCGGCGCTTTCGAGGAAGTGACGCGACGATTGCCAGCCTTGCGCCAGCAGACTGCGCAGCGTCGGCACGCGGTACGGTGGCAGCTCCAGCACCAGCGGCTCATCGCCCGTGAAGCGACGCCGCCAGACCAGCGCGGTCCCGAACGCAACGGCGAAGCTCACCGCATACAGGCTGAACATCACGATCGGTGCGACCTGGCGCGAGAAGAACGCCGCCGACAGGAACACCAGCACCTGCAGGCGCGCCGAACACAGCGAGAACGGAATCATCAACATCGACAGCAACCGCTGGCGCCGCGAACGCAGCACGCGGGTGCCCATGATCGCCGGCACGTTGCAGCCCATGCCCATCAGCTGCATCACGAAGGCGCGGCCGTCGAGTCCCAGGCGCGCCATCCAGCGGTCCATCAGGAACGCAACGCGCACCAGGTAGCCGCTGTCCTCGACGATCGCCATCGCGATGAAGAACACCAGGATGATCGGCAGAAACGTGAGCACGGTGCCGACGCCGTCGATCACGCCTTCGAGCACGAAGCTCTTCAGCGCGGGCGACGCCGATGCCAGCGCCGGCTCGACCCATGCGGACTTCGCGCCATCGATCAGCCATTGCAGCGCGTCCTGCAGCGGCAGGCCGATGCCGTAGATGACTTCGAACAGCCCGAGCATCAGCACGAAGAACAGCGGCACGCCCAACACGCCGTGCAGCAGCACGCGGTCGATGCGATCAGTCAGTCGCGCCGGCAGCGCGTGCGGAATGTCGACCGCCGCCGCGGCAATGCGGGTGGCCTCGTCCTCGAAGCGCGCGTCCTCGCGCGTGATCGCGTCCTCGCCGACGTTGCCCGTCACCGCGGCCCCCGCGGTGATTCGCCGCAGCGCCTCCTTGACCGGTGCAACGCCCTGGCCGTGCTTCGCGTCGACGAGAAATACCGGCGCCTGCAGCGCCTGCGCAAGCCGCTCGGTGTCGATGCGGATGCCCAGGCGCCGCGTCTCGTCCGCCATGTTCAGCGCGACGACGATCGGCCGCCCCAGCGCACGCAACTGCAGCACCAGCGGCAACTGGCGCTCCAGCTGTGCCGCGTTGACGACCACCAGCAGAGCGGTCAGCGTCTCCTGCGTCAGGAAGTGGCGCACCAGGCGCTCGTCCTCGCCCATGCCGTGCAGCGAATACAGGCCCGGCAGGTCGACGAGTTCGACCATCGCTGCGCCGAGCAGTACGCGGGCTCGCAGCAGGTCCACCGTCATGCCCGGCCAGTTGGCCACGCGCGCCTGCACGCCGCTCAGCCGATTGAACAGCGTGGACTTTCCGGTGTTCGGCATCCCGACCACCGCGATGCGCGGGCGCGCTCTTGGAGCGGCACCGGTGCCAGCCGGAATGTCCTCGCGTGCGGCGCTCACCGGCCCGCACTTGGGACATCCCGCCGCACTCATGCCGTCACCTCCACGTCGATCTGCGCCGCGTCCGCCGCGCGCAACACGAGGTCCGTGTGATCGATGCGCAGTTGCAGGGGGCCGGTCGTGCCGATCCGGCGTACGACCTGCACGCGCCGCCCTGGCTTGAGCCCCAAAGCGGCCAGCCTTTCGCGCACCGCGAACTCACTGTTCACGCGCAGGATCGTCGCGCGTGCGTCGGCGCCGAGGCTGACCAGGCGGCGTAGATGGCTCATGACAGATTGCCCACGACTATTAAATGATAACAATTCTCATTTAAGAGCTTACCGTAATCGGCTGGCGATGCACTCTGCGCTGGATCAAATGCCGCCCCCTTTCTTTTTGTGGGTATCGCCGGTCGCTGCACTTTGGCTCTCCACCGAGGCACCTAGGGTTGTTCCTACGTAATGATGCGGATCGTCGTTGATGATCGGCAATTAGGATTGCGGGCTTCCGGGTAGAAGCTTGACTGTTTGAACTCGCTTGGGGAGAAGCGATGCTGGTCCGTGGAATGCGGGGCGCCGCCGCGATACTCGCAACAGGGGTCGGCCTGGCCCTTTTCAGCGCGGGAACAATGTCAGCGCCGCCGGCGCAGTACGTCGGCTCCGAAAAGTGCCGGACGTGCCACGCGCAGCAGTTTGCAACCTGGAAGGACTCGGTACACGCGAAGATCATCCGGCCGGCCAAGGAGGCATTCCTGAAGGATGCCGCCGACAACTGGGCGAAGGACGCCAAGGGCAACGCCGGACCGACCAAGGCCAACGTCAGCGGCGCGGCGGCCAGCCGCGAGGACGTGACGTACGTGGTCGGCTCGAAGTGGAAGCAGCGCTATCTGGTGCCGAATCCGGCCACGGGTGGCATGCAGTTCCTCGACAAGCAGTGGAACACCGTGCACAAGCAGTGGGAGGGCTACGCCGGCAACAAGAACGACTGGGAAACCAACTGCGCGACCTGCCACGTGACGGGCTATCGCGTGCTCGAAGTGGACGAGAAGTCGCACGCCGTGAAGAAGTGGGCGTTCAGTGAAATGAACGTCGGCTGTGAAGCCTGCCACGGTCCGGGTGGCGCGCACGTGCCGAAGGGCGACAAGCGCGCGATCTGGAATCCGTCGAAGGCATCGCTCGCCGAGCAGGACAAGGCCTGCGGCTACTGCCACATCCGGCTCGAGAACGAGCGTTTCAGGACCGCGCAGGGCAACATCTCCGAGCACATGCCGCATCCGACACTTGGCCAGAGCTATCGACCCGGAACCGACGACTGGACCAAGTGGTATCCGGACGGACTGATGCTGGTCGGCATCCAGCCCGACAAGCCGGTGAGCAAGAACTATCCGAAGACCGACCTCGAGAACGCTTTCTGGCTCGACGAGCAGGCGCAGAAGGCCGGCCTGTACGAGGCGCGCAAGCACCACCAGCAGTATCAGGAGCACCTTCAGACTGCGCACGCGAAGAAATCCGCCGCGGGCTGCAATACCTGCCATTCGCCGCATGCAGGAGGGGACAAGCCCGCAATCGACGCGCGCGGAGTATGCAAGTCGTGCCACACGGCACCGATGGACGTCGACCGGATCATGGTGGGCACCGGTCGCACGGTCGACAACCTGTTCGTTCGCAACCATGTCTTCAATCCGAATCAGGCGCGGCCGCAAACGCCGACCGCGCCGTTCGGCGGTCCCGAACCCGCATATGTTCGCTAGGAAAGGAGAAAGGCAATGAAGAAGTTGTTGTTCGCAGCCGCGGTCGCATTCGGTCTGTCCATCGGCGGCATCGCACACGCGGAGGACGCGGCCAAACTCGCCAATGGCGCCGGCTGCATGAAGTGCCACGACGCATCGAAGAAAAAGATGGGACCGTCGTTCAAGTCGGTCGCCGAGAAATACAAGGGCAACAAGGACGCCGAGAAGACGATCGTCGCCAAGCTGAAGGCGGGCGAAGGTCACCCGAAGGGCGAAGCGTCGGATGCCGATCTGGCCGCAATCACCAAATGGATCCTGGCGATGTAACGCGGACCGTCACGGCAATGAAGGGCCGGCATTCGCCGGCCCTTTTTGTTTAGCGAGTGGTCCCTGCAGCACGCGATTCCGAGCCCGTTGACACGCATCAACGCCGCTGCGGCCTCGCGTGCAACACTGCCGCCGTGTCAGCGCGCGGGACGATGCAACTGCCCCTGCGCTCGCACCAGAACACGAATGCGCAAGGTGGGTAAATGCGCTTGCCAGCCATGAGCCGGTTCCTCTCCGCGCTTGGAGGAGTCGCGCTGATCGTCCTCGCCGCCAATGTCGCGGCCGCCCCCGCACCGAAACCGACCGCCTCGCCCAACGACACCTGTCTGATGTGCCACGGCGATCCGGCGGCGAAGAGTCCGGCCGGCAAGGCGATCGGCGTCGACAAGGCGAAATTCGCCGACTCGGTGCACGGCAAGATGGGACTTGCCTGCACCAACTGCCACAGCGACGTGTCAGCCGACAAGCTGCCGCACGAGCCGAAGCTGAAGCCGGCGAACTGTGCCGCCTGCCACGAAGACCAGGTCAAGCAGTACCAGGCCACCGTGCACGGCAAGGCCAAGTCGCACGGCAACTCGGTCGCGGCGACCTGCGCCAACTGCCACGGCACGCACGACATCCTGAAATCGAACAACCCGGCGTCGCGCACCTACTTCTCGAACATCGAGTCGACCTGCGGCGCGTGCCACGGCAACGATGCGCTGATCAAGCAGGCGCATCTGCCGGGCGGAAACATCCGCAGCCAGTACCACGACAGCGTGCATGGCCGGAAGACCAATGCGAAGGGCGGCGCCACCTCCGGCGCGCCGACCTGCACGTCGTGCCACGGCACGCACAACATCCTCGCGAAGGCCGATCCGAAGAGTCGCACCGCGCACGATCACATCATGGACATGTGCGGCAGCTGCCACCAGCGGGTGCGCTCGAACTTCGCTCACAGCCTGCACGGCCAACTGCGTCAGACCGGCATGAGCGCCGCCCCCGACTGCATCGACTGCCATACGCCGCACCGGATCCAGCCGCACAACGCGACGAAGTTCCAGATCGAGGTGATCAACGAGTGCGGCAACTGCCACAAGGAGCAGATCACCACGTATCGCGACACGTTCCACGGCCAGGTCACGGAACTAGGCTTCACCCGCGTGGCCACCTGCGCGAGCTGTCACGGGTCGCATGAGATTCTGCCGGCGTCGATGCCGGCGTCGATGGTGTCGCCGGAGAACCGGGTCACGACCTGCCGCCAGTGCCATCGCAACGCAAATGCGAATTTCGCGATGTATTCGCCGCACGGCAATGCCCATGACCGCGAAGCCTGGCCGCTGCTTTATTGGACCAAGAAGTTCATGGATTGGCTGCTGATTGGCGTATTCGCCTTCTTCGGCATCCACACCGCGCTCTGGTTCGTGCGCTCGTTGCGCGCCGTGCGCGAGCGACGTGCCGCTGCAACCGGCAAATGACCTAGGAAGGAACCATGTCTAGCACGACCACCTTCGCATCGCCGGCGACCGCGGCGCGCACGCACGGTGCAGCGGAGCGCTACTACCTGCGTTTCGGCCGCATTGAACGCACGATGCACGCGATCCTGATGATCACCTTCGTCGGCTGCGCGCTGACCGGCGTGCCGCTGCTGTTCGCCGCCGAGGATTGGGCGCGCGACTTTGTCCGCTTCCTCGGCGGATTCCAGGCGGCCGGGCTGATTCACCGCACCTGCGCCGGCTTCATGATCGTGATCTTCGTCGGTCACGTGCTGCACGTCTTCATCCGCGCCTTCAGGAGCGGCAACTTCATATCGCTCTTCTGGGGACCGAACTCGATGGTGCCGCAGCCGCAGGACATCATCGACATCTACCGGCACTTCAAGTGGTTCATCGGCGTGGGTCCGCGGCCGCAGTTCGACCGCTTCACCTACTGGGAGAAATTCGACTACTGGGCGGTGTTCTGGGGGATGTTCATCATCGGCGGCTCCGGCTTGCTGCTGTGGTTCCCGACCACGTTCTCGATCCTTCTGCCGGGGTGGATGTTCAACATCGCGACGATCGTGCACGGCGAGGAAGCCCTGCTGGCGGTGGGCTTCATCTTCACGATCCACTTCTTCAACGGCCACCTGCGGCCCGAGAAATTCCCGATGGATACGGTGATCTTCACCGGCCGCATTCCCGAGCATGAGCTTAAGGGCGAACGCGCCATCGAGTACGCCCGCCTGGTGAGCAGTGGCCGTCTTGCCGCGCAGGAGACGACGCCGCCGTCTGCGGCGGCCATGCTGTTCGGCCGCGTCGTCGGTGGAGCCGCGGTTATTCTCGGTGTTCTGACCATTGTCATGATTTTCTACAGCGTGCTGCGGTAGAAGCTTCACCTGCTGCAGCAAGCGGCCGCGGCCGAATCGGCCAAGGTGTGCCTGCAAGCAGCGATTCGGACCATAACGGAGGCATTGAAATGGACCATGGCGTGCGTCGCTGGACCACTCGCGGGATCGCGACCATCCTGATCGTCGGCACGGTCGCCCTGATCGCGCTGGCCGCAGGCGGCATCACTGCCTGGGAATACTCGAACAGCGACCAGTTCTGCGCCACGACCTGCCACTCGGTGCATCCGGAAGAGATCCGCCAGCACATGGTCTCGACGCACGCGAACGTGAAATGCGTCGAATGCCATATCGGCCGGCTGTCGACGCTGCACATGATGGCGCTGAAGCCGGAGCACGCGAAGGAGCTGTGGGGAATGATCGTCGGCTACGAGCGGCCGATGACCTCGACCACGTTGCGCCCGTCACGCCAGAACTGCGAAGGCTGCCACAACCCCGCGGTCGAGCATCACGACAGTCTCGCCGTGATCAAGCATTACGCGTCCGACCCGCAAAGCACCGAAACCATGACGCGGCTCACGCTGCATACCGGGGTTGGCGAGGTGCGCGAGAAGAAGACGCGCGGCATCCACTGGCACATCGCGAACGACGTCGAGTTCATTTCGCTCGATCCGCAGCGACGCACGATCCCGTGGGTGCAGATCAAGTACGCGGACGGCAAGACGACGACTTATGTCGATCCGACCGCGAAGGTCTCGCAGGAGGACCTGAAAAAGGCTCAGCCGCGCCGGATCGAGTGCTTCGACTGCCACAACCAGATCGGCCATCCGTTTGCCAACCCGGCCGATCAGGTCGACGAGGCGATCGCGCTCGGCGAGATCGATCGCAGCCTGCCGTCGACGAAGGCCCGTGCGCTGGCGTTGATCGAGAAAGCGTCGAAGCTTTCCGGCGATCCGAAGGACCTGGCGCCGCAATTCGACAAGCTGATCGCGGAGTCGGCGCCGCAGGGCGAACAGCCGGACGACGTCAAGGCGAAGGAGAAGAAGTTCGCCGCCGCAATGAAGCGCATCCTGCTGGCGAGCTCCTTCTCGCGCCCGGAGCTGAGCTGGAAGTCGTTCCCGAAACAGACCGGTCACAAGGATTTCCTGGGCTGCTTCCGCTGCCACGACGGCAAGCACCTGAACGAGCAGGGCGAAGCGATCCGGCTGCAGTGCACGCTGTGCCACGACCTGCCGCAGGTCAAGCAGGAAGGCGGCAAGGGATCGGTGCAATCGACGGTGATGGCCGGCCTTTCGCCGCCGCCGAGCCACAACGAGCCGAACTTCATGCGCGATCACCGCACGCGGCTCGACGACAGTTGCACCGGGTGCCATGGCAAGCTCGAGTTCGGCCGCGACGGCGGCAACTTCTGCGCCAATCCGGCCTGTCATGGGCGCAAGTACCCGGGCGTGAGCCTCGTCGCCAAGCCCTGACGCAAGCGCCGCGGCCGACCGCCAGACAGCGCAAGGACGAGCAAGCGCGCGCCGCCCTGCCCGGCGCGCGTCGCGTCGACCGTGCGATCATCCACGCCGGCGAAAGGATCGATCGTGTCGCGCGCCTGGGTAAACGAAGCCATTCACCGGATCGAGCGTGACTTTCAGCGCTCGTCCGATACGCATCTGATCCTGCTCGATCTTCCGGCGCTGCCGCGCGTGCGCCTGTACGTCAAGGACGAATCGACGCACCCGACCGGCAGCCTGAAGCATCGCCTCGCGCGATCGCTGTTCCTGTACGGGCTGTGCAACGGCTGGCTGCGCGAAGGCACGACCGTCATCGAGGCGTCGTCCGGCAGCACGGCGGTTTCCGAAGCGTATTTCGCGCGCATGATCGGCCTGCCGTTCATCGCGGTGATGCCGCGCGGCACGTCGCCGGCAAAGGTGGCGCAGATCGAGTTCTACGGCGGGCGCTGCCATTTCGTCGACAACCCGGCGCACATGTACGCGGACGCAGAGCGCTTCGCACGCGAGCGCAACGGCCACTACATGGACCAGTTCACCCACGCCGAGCGGGCGACGGACTGGCGCGGCAACAACAACATCGCCGATTCGATCTTCCAGCAGATGCGCCGGGAGCCCTGTCCGGTTCCGCGCTGGATCGTCGTCGGCGCGGGAACCGGCGGCACATCGGCCACGATCGGGCGTTACATCCGCTATCAGGGGCAACCGACACGACTGTGCGTCGTCGATCCCGAGCATTCGGTGTTCCACGATTACTACCTGCACCGCGATGCTTCGATCACCAGCGCGCGTGGATCCGACGTGGAAGGGATCGGGCGGCCGCGGGTCGAGCCGTCGTTCGTCCCCGGCGTGATCGACCGCATGATCAGGGTTCCCAATGCCGCATCGTTTGCCGCGATGCGCTGTCTGGAGCGGTTGGTCGGGCGCAAGTACGGCGGGTCGACCGGGACGGATTTCTACGGCGCGCTGCAGCTCGCGTGCGAGATGAACGCCGACGGCGAGGAAGGCGCGATCGTCACACTGGCGTGCGATCCGGGCGATCGCTATCTCGATTCCTATTACAGCGATGCCTGGCTCGCAGCCAACGGCTACGACATCGGGCCGTACATGGCGCAGATCGATCGAGCCTGCCGCACCGGCACATGGCCGCCGCTGGCAGACGGGCGCGCCGCGATCGATATCGCGCAGCGCGCGTCAGAATGACGACGTCGTCACGCCCCCATCACCGACGGCGATGAAGCCGTAGCCGCCGTTGCTAACCAGCCCGCGCAGTCCGGAACGACCGGTCGCGATCGGGCCTGACCACGTCTGACCGGTTGCGCTGACAAACGCATTGCCAGCGCGGTCGACCGCAACAAAGCGAGTCGTGTAGGCGATTCCCACGAAATCGCTGGCGCCGGCAATTCCCTTCACGCTCCAGGTTGCACCGCCGTCGTTGCTGACGACGGCCACGCCGTTGTCTCCAACAGCAACGAAAGTGTTAATAAGAAGGGTGCCGCCGTTGTCCGTGCTGTTGTTGTTGCTGCCATATGCGATGGCACGCAGGTTACCGGCACCGGCGAGCGTCTGTGAAGCCCACGTTACACCACCGTTGGTACTGGTTACCAGCGTACCAGCGTCGCCAACCGCGATATAACGGCTGTTGCCATAGGCAACGCCGCTCAAGTTGGTCGCCGTGCTCGACGTCACGGTGTTCCAGGAAACCCCATCGCTGGTCGAGCGAATCGTGCCGCCGTCGCCGACCGCAACGAACACGCTGCTGGCTACCGCGATCCCGCGCAGCGTGGGGCGCGAGGCGTCAAATGCCTGGCCCACAGTCCAGGTTGCGCTGCCGTCGGTGCTCAAAAGTGCGGCTCCGCCCGCGCCGACCGCAATCGTGCGCATCCCCAGGCTGCTCGTCACGTCGGGACTAGAGGTGTAGTTGGCGACTGCATATAGATCTGCCGTGAAGCCCGCTGGCGGTGTCTGCCGCGTCCAGTTCATCCCATCCGAACTCGAATACAGCGTTGCGCCGGGGCCGACCGCGGTCAGTACACCGGTCGGAAGAGCAGTTCGCTTGCAGGTTGTCATCACTCCGAATGCGATCCCGGTCAGGTCACCAACAAGCGTCGCGCCGCCGGACCACGTATCTCCAGCTCCTCGCGGCGTTGCGCTGACGACCGCGCTCCCGGGGCCGCCAGGTGCAGCGCCGGTCCGCCCGTTCACGGTGAACCACCTTTGCTGACCGTTCATTGCCGCACATACGATCAGCGGCGAAGTTGCGTCGATGTACGCCGCACCGCCCGTCAGGTTCAGCCAGTTAAGCGTCGTCAACGCAGGGTCGGTGGCCGAGAACACGAAATAATCGACGCCGGCAGTCACGTCCCAGCTCACCTGGATGTAGCTATCGCCCGCGGTTGCTTTCACGTTGGTCGGCGGCGGCACCGAACTTCCGCCCTGACCACCGCACGCCGCGAGCGCGGACACCAGGACGACCGGTACGCACCGGAAAAACCAGTTCTTCACGTTGATCCTCGGAGCAGTCTGCGGCAACTTGCGGTGGTGACGGTGAGTGGGGGCAACCAGCGCTGGATGGGAAACGAACGCGGCGCCGTGGGTCACGCGTGCCACGAGGCAAGCCCGGCTCACAGCGGCGCGTACTTTATCACTGCGTGACGCGAGGCGCGGGCGCGACGGATTGCGTGATCTCGGTCACTCGTGATTTCCATCCGTAACCACCACGCCGCGCCGCAATGAACGGTTACACCGGCCGGCCGCGGCGCGCCTAACGTCAAGTTGTCGCATGGTCGACCAGGAGAGAAAGATGAAAGCCAGACGAATCACGATTGCAACCGCCATCGCGAGTGCGCTGATTGCACTCGGGACGGTGGCGATGGCCCAGTCGCCCGGCGCCGGACCGGGACCCGCAGCGTGTCCGGGGCGCGGCCCGGGACCGCACTGGGGTGCGCGGGGGCCGATGGCGCAACCCGAAGCCGCGGCCGGCAGGATGAAGGCGCTTGAAGCCGAGTTGAAGCTGCAGCCCAACCAGAAGGCGGCCTTCGATGCGTACGCCGGCAAGGTCCAGTCCGAAGCCGAGGTGCGCGCGAAATTCCACGAAGGGATGCAAAGCCGCATCGGCGATCCGGACGCAATGCGCGACTATCGCGTCACGATCGCCAAGCACCATGCCGACGCGCTCGCGGACCTGAACACGCTGCGCAAGAACCTCGTGGCGGTGCTGACACCCGAGCAGAAGCAGGTGCTCGATCGCTACGGCGCAGGCTTCGGCACGGGCGCGCGCTTCGGCGGCATGGCTCGCGGGCGCGGCTGCGGCGGACGGGGTGCCTGAGGTACCGACGCAGCGCGCGCTCGTCGCGCTGCGTGACCCCCGAA
>JBAIYN010000633.1:0-3937 GCA_037915775.1 Burkholderiales bacterium
CGACGAACCGCAGCACGCGCTGACCGATCGTGCCGACGGGCTGGCACACCTGCGCACGATCGTCGTGGACGCCCCGCGCCACCTGCGACGGGGCGGAGTGCTGCTGGTCGAACACGGATACGATCAGGGTGCGGCAGTGCGCGCGCTTTTCAATGCAGCGAGTTTTCAGTACGTAGAAACACGTCGGGATGCCGCCGGACTCGATCGCATCTGCTACGGCCGGGCCGGCGCGCAATCCGATCAGATGGACCTCGGGATCCGCCTCGCTAGCGCCGGCGGTTCTGCGCGATGAGGGGCACGCGCGGGACGGTGAGCAAGCACTGCGATGGGAAGCACCCTGGACGCGGTGCGCGCACGTTTGCGGGCTGCATGCATTCGATGCGCGCGCGGGGGAGCCTCACGGCTCCCCCGCTTTCTTCGCAACGCCTGCGCGCGGAGGCATCGGACGGGCACGATATCGCGATCGCCCGAGGGCCATACGCGGATAAGCGTGGACCGATCGGCATTTTTTGCGGACATCCGTGTCTAAAGTTCTGCTTGCCGGTGCCGATTACGCCGATCGCCGACGTTTGGCGGCGATGGTCGCTGGCGCTTAAACTGCCCCGGTCAGGCAATCCGACAGGAATCCGTAATGGACGCGAAGCAATTCATCCAGAAGACCGTCACCGATAACCCGGTGGTGTTGTTCATGAAGGGGACGGCGCAGTTCCCGCAGTGCGGCTTCTCCGGCCGCGCGATCCAGGTACTGAAGGCGTGCGGAGTGAAGAACCTCACGACCGTCAACGTGCTCGAGGACCAGGATGTTCGCGAAGGCGTAAAGGCCTACGCGAACTGGCCGACGATTCCGCAGCTTTATGTCAAAGGCGAATTCGTCGGCGGCTCGGACATCATGATGGAGATGTACCAGAGCGGCGAGTTGCAGGAACTGCTGAAGAAGGCGGAAGCGGCTTGAGCTCCGTGCCGGCCGCAGGCCGGCACCGCCGGCTGATCGTCGCCGTCACCGGCGCCTCCGGTGCAATCTACGGCGTCCGCCTGCTGCAGCACCTGCAGCGGCGCAGCGACGTTGAAACGCACCTGCTGCTCTCGTCGGCGGGCGTGCTGAACGTGCACCAGGAACTGGGGCTGAAGCGCGCCGAGGTCGAAAAGCTCGCGCATACGGTGCACAACGTGAATGACATCGGCGCCAGCATCGCGTCCGGGTCGTTCCAGAGTGCGGGAATGGTGATCGCGCCCTGCTCGATGAAGACGCTGGCCGCCTGCGCGACCGGGCTGGCCGACAACCTGATCACGCGCGCCGCCGATGTCTGCCTGAAGGAGCGCCGCCGGCTGGTGCTGCTGGTGCGCGAAGCGCCGCTGAATCTCGCGCACATCCGCAACATGGAGGCCGTGACGCTGATGGGCGGCGTGATCTTCCCGCCCGTTCCCGCCTTCTACCAGCGCCCGCAGACGATCGAGCAGGTCGTCGATGCCACGCTGGCGCGGGTGCTCGACCTGTTCGACATCGAGCACGATCTGGCGCCGCGCTGGGATGGGATGGGACGCACCGGCTGAGGGCTGGTGCCGGTTATCCGACTCGAACGGATGACCTATCGCTTACAAGGCGATTGCTCTACCAGCTGAGCTAAACCGGCGCGCTGCGAAGTTTAGTCCAGCGACCGTGATCGAGCCCGTATGATTCGCGCGGGCCAACGCAACCGACTCATGCAGACCATCCTCGTCACCGGCGGCGCCGGCTACATCGGCTCGCACACGATCGTCGAGCTGCTCGCGGCCGGGCACCGGGTCGTCTGCCTCGACAACTACTCGAACAGCACCCCGGAGGCGCTGGCGCGCGTGCAGGCGATCACCGGCCGCCCGCTGCTGGCGGTCGAAGGCGATCTGCGCGACGCCGCGCTGCTCGAGCGCGTGTTCACCGAACATTCGTTCGACGGGGTGATCCACTTCGCGGCGTTGAAGGCGGTCGGCGAATCGGTGGCGAAGCCGCTCGCGTACTACGACAACAATGTCGGCGGCACGCTCGCGCTGCTGGCGGCCATGCGCCGCGCCGAGGTGCGCAGGCTGGTGTTCAGTTCGTCGGCGACCGTCTACGGCGCGCCCGACGCGCTGCCGATTCCGGAGAGCGCTCCGATCCGCACCACCAATCCGTACGGCGCGACCAAGGCGATGATCGAACAGATCCTGCGCGACCTGGCGGCGTCGGACTCGACGTGGTCGTTCATCAGCCTGCGCTATTTCAACCCGATCGGCGCACACCCGAGCGGACGGATCGGCGAGGACCCGAACGACATCCCCAACAACCTGTTCCCGTTCATCCTGCAGGTCGCGATCGGCAAGCGCGAGCGCCTGAACGTGTTCGGCAGCGACTGGCCCACCGGCGACGGCACCGGCGTGCGCGACTACCTGCACGTGGTGGATCTGGCAATCGGGCACCTGCGCGCGCTGGAACACGCCGAGCTCCAGACCGGTTTCTCGGCGATCAATCTGGGCACCGGGCACGGCACGAGCGTGTTCGAGCTGGTGCACGCGTTCGAGGCTGCGACGGGCAAGAGAATCCCGTACGAGATCGCGGCGCGGCGGCCGGGCGACATCGCGGCCTGCTGGGCCGATCCCGCGCTCGCCGCGCGAGCGCTCGGCTGGCAGGCCGCGCGATCCATCGAGCAGGCCTGTGCCGACGGCTGGCGCTGGCAGCAGCAGAATCCGAACGGATATCGCGACTGACGGATGCTCCCGCGCCGGCCGCGCGGTTCAGATCACTTGATGCGGGTGAGCTTCGGCCGGTCGCCGGGCTTGGGCGGCGTCGGCTCCGTCGTCGGCCCGGACTGCGGCGCCGGCGTGGGCGCAACCGGCACGAGCTGCGCGCGGTCCGGCTGGCCTTCGCCGACTGTCGCCGCGGCCGACGGCTCGACCGCGGCGGGCGGCTCGCCGCGTGGCACGTCGAACGCCATCCCCTGGCCGTTTTCGCGCGCATAGACGGCGACCACGCGGGTCACCGGCACGTACACCTCGCGCGGCACACCGGAGAAGCGCGCCTGGAACTCGATTGCGTCATTGCCGATCTTCAGCCGGTTGGTCGCCAATGCAGAGACGTTCAGGACGATCTCGCCGTTCTTCACGAATTCCATCGGCACGCGGACGGAATCGTCGACCGCCACCGCGATGTAGGGCGTGAAACCCGCGTCGGTGCACCAGTCGTGGATGGCGCGGATCAGGTACGGCTTGGTCGAGACTTCTGGCATGCGGTGTCGACAGCCGACTAGCGGCGCATCACCTTTTCGCTCGGGGTCAGTGCCTCGATGTAGGCCGGGCGGCTGAAGATGCGCTCCGCATACTTCATCAGCGGCGCCGCGCTCTTCGGCAGGTCGATGCCGTAGTGGTCGAGCCGCCACAGGAGCGGCGCAATCGCCACGTCGAGCATCGAGAAGTCGTCGCCGAGCATGTACTTGTTCTTCAGCAGGATCGGCGCCAGCTGCGTCAGCCGGTCGCGGATCAGCAGCTTGCCCTTGTCGATCGCTTTCTGGTTGTTGCTGTTCTCCAGCGTCTGCACGTGGATGAAGAGTTCGCGCTCGAAATTGAACAGGAACAGCCGCGCGCGCGCGCGCATCACCGGGTCGGCCGGCATCAGCTGCGGGTGCGGGAAGCGCTCGTCGATGTACTCGTTGATGATGTTCGACTCGTACAGGGTCAGCTCGCGTTCGACCAGGATCGGCACCTGGGCGTACGGGTTCATCACCGCGATTTCCTCGGGCTTGTTGAAGAGGTCGACATCCTTGATCTCGAAGTCCATGCCCTTTTCGAACAGCACGAAGCGGCACCGTTGCGAGAACGGGCAGGTGGTTCCGGAGTAGAGCACCATCATCGAATTCGTCCTTCAAAACGACGAAGGGTGAGACGACTCACCCTTGTCATCGGCGCAGCGCGCGGCGCTGCAAGCGCGGCA
>JBAIYN010000516.1:0-17327 GCA_037915775.1 Burkholderiales bacterium
GGCTTCTCGAAGCTGCGCGGCGAGATTCCGGCGCAGCTGCGCGGCACCTACGCGGGACTGGCGCACCCGGCATCGATCTCGCATCTGAAATCGCTGGGCGTGACGACGCTGGCACTGCTGCCGGTGCATTACTCGATCCCGGAGAGCCGGCTGAAGGAACACGGACTCGCGAACTACTGGGGCTACAACTCCATCGGATTCTTCTGCCCCGATCCGCGGCTGTCCAGCGTGGCAACGGACCCAGCAGCGGTACGGACCGAATTCCGCTCGATGGTCGATCGGCTGCACGAGGCCGGGCTCGAGGTGGTGCTCGACGTCGTCTACAACCACAGCGCGGAAGGCGACGGCCTCGGACCCACCATCTCGTTCCGCGGGCTGGACAATGCGCTTTACTACCGGCTCGTCCCCGATGATCGGATCCGCTACGAGAACTGGACCGGGTGCGGCAACACGATCAACGTCGCGCATCCGCGCGTGACGCAGCTCATCCTCGACTCGATGCGCTACTGGGTGAGCGAAATGGGCGTGGATGGCTTTCGCTTCGATCTCGGCACCACGCTCGGCCGCACCACCCACGGATTCGACCCGCACGCCGCTTTCTTCGTCGCGCTTCAGCAGGATCCCACGCTGGCGCACGCGAAACTGATTGCCGAGCCCTGGGATCTCGGGCCGGACGGGTACCAGCTCGGCCATTTTCCGGGCCGCTTCATGGAGTGGAACGACCGGTTCCGCGACAGCGTGCGACGGTACTGGCTGCATCGGAGCGTCGGCCGCGGCGAACTGGCGCGTCGGATCGCCGGATCCAATGACCGCTTCCATCACGGGAGGCGGCTGCCGTGCGCGTCGGTCAACTACGTGACGTCGCACGACGGGTTCACGCTCACCGATCTGGTGAGCTACGCCCGCCGTCACAACGAGGCCAACGGTGAAGCCAACCGGGACGGACACCCGGAGAACTTCAGCGCCAACTGCGGCATTGAGGGTCCGACCGATGATCCCGCGATCAATGCGCTGCGCGGAAGCTTGAAGCGTGCGTTGATGGTGACGCTCCTGACCGCGCAGGGCACGCCGATGCTGCTCGCGGGCGACGAGATCGGCCGCACGCAGTTCGGCAACAACAACGCGTATTGCCAGGACAACGAGATCTCGTGGCTCGACTGGTCGAGCGCCGATCACGAGTTGCTGCAATTCGTTTCCCGCCTGCTGACGCTGCGCCGCACGCACCCGCACTTCCGCGTGAACCGCTGGCTCAGCGAACACAGGCACGCTGACGGTCGCGGGGAAATAGAGTGGCGGCGACCCGACGGCGAGCCGATGACCGTCGACAACTGGCACGACGAGTCGCAGCACGGACTCGCGATCGTGGGCGGAGATCGACATTTGCGGATGATGGCCCTGTGCAATGCCGAAACCGGCGCGCTCGAGTTCACACTTCCGCGCGGCCGGTGGCGCATCGAAATCGACAGCGCCCGCCCCGATCGCGACACCGGGAAGATCGTGACATCCACGCACACGGTCGAACCGCGATCGGTCGTGCTCCTTTCCTCCGTCGACTGACATGCCGACACTCGACCACCGCCGTTCCGGAGTTCTCCTCCATCCAACGTCGCTGCCCGGACCGCACGGCAGCGGAGACCTCGGACCCTCTGCGTATCACTTTGTCGATTGGCTGGTCGCCGCGGGCCAGGGCGCCTGGCAGGTGCTGCCGCTGAATCCGATCGGGCACGGCAATTCGCCCTACGCCGGGGTCTCCGCCTTCGCTGGATCGCCGCTGCTGGTGGCGCTCGAGCCGCTGATCGAGCGCGGATGGCTGGCGCCGATCCGGGTGGATGAGTGCGCGGGATTCGATCGCCGGCACGTCGATTTCGGGCGCGTCATTCCCTGGCGGATCGAAAAGCTCAGGCAGGCGCACGCGGGATTCGCGGCGCACGCCGGCGAACACGAGCGCGAATCGCTGCGCGCCTATTGCGACGAGCAGGCAGCGTGGCTCGACGACTACGCGCTCTTCATGGCGCTGGACGAAGCGCAGCACGCGCGCGGCTCGTTCGCGCCATGGCCGCAGTGGGAAGAGCCGCTGGCGCGCCGCAAACCCGCAGCGATGGCGCAGGCCCGCGAAGAGCATGCGGCCTCGATCGCGTTCTGGAAGTTCGTGCAGTGGTGCTTCGACGCCCAGTGGTCGGCGCTGAAGGCCTACGCGAATGGCAGGGATATCCGCTTGATCGGCGATCTGCCGATCTTCGTCGCACATCATTGCGCCGATTGCTGGGCGCGTCCCGATCTGTACCTGCTCGATTCTCATCTCGAGCCGAAGGTGGTCGCCGGTGTGCCACCGGACTATTTCAGCACGACCGGGCAGCGCTGGGGCAACCCGCTGTACGACTGGGAGGCGATGAAGCGCGACGGCTATTCCTGGTGGATCGAGCGCGTCCGGCGCCAGCTTCGCCTCGCCGACCTGATTCGAATCGATCACTTTCGTGGCTTCGCTGGCTACTGGGAAATCCCGGCAGCCTGTCAAACCGCCATCGAGGGTCGCTGGGCGCCGGGGCCGGGCGCACCGCTGTTCGACGCGCTGCACGACGCGCTGGGGGAACTGCCGCTGATCGCCGAAGACCTGGGCGTGATCACGCAGGACGTGGTCGATTTGCGCGACCGCTTTGCGTTCCCCGGCATGCGCATCCTGCAGTTCGCGTTCAGCGGCGATGCGACGCACGCGTTCCTGCCGCACAATTACGTGGAGAATTGCTGCGTTTACACTGGCACGCACGACAATGACACGGCACAGGGCTGGTGGGCGTCCGCCACCGACCGCGAACGCGCGTTTGCGCGCGAGTATCTCGACGTTCGCGACGGCGACATTTCGGGGGCAATGATGCGTGCCGTCTCAGCTTCCGTCGCGCGCCTGGTCGTATTCCCGATGCAGGACGTGCTGGCGCTGGGTCCCGAACACCGGATGAACAGTCCCGGCTGGACCGACTGCTGGACCTGGCGCTTCGACTGGGACATGGTAGGTTCGTTAACCGCGCGCCACCTGGCGCGAATGAGCGCTGCGTTCGGACGCGCACCGGTTCAACATCTGGGCTTGCCCGACTATCCGCACGACAAACCAACACCTTGACGGGGGATCCATGAAGACTACGGGACTTCGCGCGGCGGCGGCCCTCGCGGCGCTCATGCTGGCAACCATGAGCTTGGCGCAGGTCAAAGTGGATACCGGCGAGGCGGGTGGCCGCGCGATTCGCCTCGGGCGGGACAGTGCCGCTGGCCGAGTCGTGTCGGTCGAGTACGAAGGCCGCTTCAGCAACGTGCGGATCGAGCGCAGCGAGCCGGGCGCCGAACCCAACCAGCATCCGGTCGCGGTCGATGCGGCCTCGATTCGTTCGCTGCTCGCCTCGCTGCGGCTGGCAAAGACAAAACCGGAGCCGTTGCTGAGCGCCGCGGAGCTCGATGAGATTTCGGCGCCGGTTGCCGCAGCCCTGCGCAAGGCCAAGCCGGATCAGGATGTGACGTTCGCGGTCAGCGACCGTCATGGAGTCATGGGCCCGCTGGCTCCGCGTGAAGTCACAACGGCACGCGTGTTCCGGCGCGACGGACAGTTGAACGTCATTGTCGGGCTGGTTCGGCGCGATTTCGAGAACGAGCTCCGTGGGAGCGGTTATCTCATCCCCTTCGAGCCCGGGACACGCGCCAAGGCGGTCGATCCGGACGCACGCATCGGCGTCGAGAACGGTGCAGGTGTCAATCGGCGCGCCGACTGGGTCACGCTCTCGCTCGAGGGAAGGCCCGCGCCGACCACGCCGATTGCGGCGCCCGTGGCGCCTATAGCGCCGCCATCGGCCGCGCAAGCTGGCGTGGGGACGCCTGCGGCTTCTCCCGCAACTCCAGTCCCGGCCGTACCGGCGCCGCATATCACATCGCCTCGAGACGCGGCTCCAGCGGCCGCGCCAGACGCCGATGCGATCTACCGTGGCGTCAGCGAGCGCCTTAAGGCGTTGCAGAAGCTGCGCGACAGCGGATTGATCACGGAACAGGAATATCAGGAGAAGCGGCGCCAGATCCTGAAGGACATGTGAGGATGAACTCGATCCACTTTCTGGAAAGGAAGAGGCCGCCAGCAGGCTTTAGCGCGACGCTGTTGGTAGTACATTGCCTGCGGCTGCCGATTGGCATACGAGAATTTCCATTTTGGGGCCGCGAGATGCTGCTCGCGGTGGGTTAATCAACGGGCTCTTTGAGCTTTGGGGAGACGTCTATGTCGAGCAGGAAACTTATCCGCACCTTGGTTGCAGGCGCGGTCTTCGCACTTGTTGGCGCCGCGCAGGCGCAGCAGACCGCGGTCGAGGTACTGCATTGGTGGACGTCTGGTGGAGAAGCGAAATCGGCCGCCGAGCTGAAGAAGATCATGCAGGCCAAGGGCTTCGGCTGGAAGGACTTCGCGGTCGCGGGCGGCGGCGGTGATGCCGCCGACACGGCGCTCAGGGCGCGCATCGTCTCGGGCAATCCACCAACGGCCGCTCAGATGAAGGGGCCGAAGATCCAGGAATACGGTGAGCTCGGCGGGTTGGCCAGCATCGACGAAGCCGCCAAGGCGGACAAGTGGGATCAAGTGCTGCCGCCAGTCGTCGCCAACGTGATGAAATTCAAAGGCCAGTATGTGGCCGCGCCTGTGAACGTGCACCGCGTGAACTGGCTGTGGGTCAACCCCGAGGTTCTGAAGAAAGCCGGCGCGCAGCCGCCGAAAACCTGGGACCAGTTCTTCGACGCCGCCGACAAGATCAAGAAGGCCGGCATGATTGCAGTCGCTCACGGCGGCCAACCCTGGCAGGACGCCACCGTTTTCGAATCGGTCGTGCTTGGCGTGGGCGGCGCCGATTTCTACCGCAAGACTCTGGTGCAACTGGACGAAGCCAGCATCAAGAGCCCGACGATGGTCAAGGCGTTCGACACGCTGGGCCGCATCAAGACGTACATCGACAAGGACGCGCCCGGTCGTGACTGGAACCTCGCCACGGCGATGGTCATCAACGGCAAGGCCGGGATGCAGTTCATGGGTGACTGGGCGAAGGGCGAATTCACGGCGGCCAATAAGGTGCCGGGCAAGGATTTCCTCTGCCTCGAAGCCCCCGGCACCCAGGGAACATTTACCTTCAACATCGACTCGTTTGTGATGTTCAAGCAAAAGGATCCGGCCGCGCAGAAGGCCCAGCTCGCGCTCGCCTCGGCGATCATGAGCCCGGAATTCCAGGAGGTGTTCAACCTGAACAAAGGCTCGATCCCGGTGCGGGAGGGAGTCTCGCGTGCGAAATTCGACAGCTGTGCCATCAAGTCGATGGATGACATGGCGGCGGCGAACAAGAGCGGGGGCCTGGTCCCCAGCATGGCGCACGAGATGGCGATTCGCTCGGCCACGCGCGGCGCGATTCTCGACGTCGTGACGAAATTCATGAATTCGAACATGACTTCGCAGCAGGCCGTCGCTGCGCTCGTGAAGGCGTCGAAGGTCAGGTAGTCCGGCTGTCGGCGGGCGCGCCTGTCTCCACGCGTTCGCCGCCGACCGCGGGCCGGTTCGCCGGGTCCGCGGTCACCTTTTCTCATTTCCCGATGAGCGCAGCGATTTCTGCACCTTCGCCTCGCGGCCTTCGTGGCTGGGCGGACGATTGGCTGCCCAAGATCGTGCTTAGCCCGACCCTGGCGGCCTCGCTGGTCTTCGTCTACGGCTTCATTCTTTGGACGGCGTATGTATCGCTGACCGAATCGCGCATGCTGCCGACCTTCGATTTTGCCGGCCTCGTGCAATACGAACGCCTGTTCGACAACGAGCGCTGGTGGACGTCGGCCAGGAACCTCGCGATCTTCGGCAGCCTGTTCATCGGCATCTCCGTCGCGCTCGGACTGTTTCTCGCGATCCTGCTCGACCAGAAGATCCGTGTCGAAGGCGCCTTGCGAGCCGTCTACCTGTACCCGATGGCCTTGTCGTTCATCGTCACCGGCACGGCCTGGAAATGGATTCTGAATCCCGGACTGGGCCTGGAGAAGCTGATGCACGACTGGGGCTTCGCCGGATTCACATTCGACTGGCTCGTCAACCCGGACATGTCGATCTACACGGTCGTGATCGCGGGCGTCTGGCAGTCGAGCGGCTTCGTGATGGCGCTGTTTCTCGCCGGACTGCGCGGCGTCGATGAAGAGATCATCAAGGCGGCGCAGGTCGACGGCGCGTCGCTGCCGCGCATCTACTGGAAAGTCGTCATTCCCAGCCTGCGGCCGGTGTTTTTCAGCGTGCTGCTGATCCTTTCACACATTGCAATCAAGAGTTTCGACCTCGTGATGGCCTTGACCGCCGGCGGGCCCGGAACCGCGAGCGATGTGCCCGCTATCTTCATGTACCAGTTCTCTTTCAACCGGGCCCAGCTCGGTCTGGGTGCGGCGGCAGCGATCATGATGCTGATGACGATCGTCGCAGTTCTCGTGCCCTTGATGTACCTCGAAACGCGGAGCGCCAGAAATGCGCGCTGACGCGCGGCACCTGCCCTTCGGCCGCGTGGTCGTGTACGCGCTGCTGACGCTCTTTGCGCTGTACTACCTGACGCCGTTGTACGTGGTTCTGACCACGTCGCTGAAGCCGATGGACGAGGTGCGCGCCGGCAACCTGCTGGCGCTTCCGCAGGCCTGGACCGTCGATGCCTGGATCAAGGCCTGGAGCGGCGCCTGCACCGGCGTCGATTGCAGCGGCATGCGGCCGTACTTCTGGAACTCGGTGAAGATGGTCGTGCCGTCGGTGCTTGTCTCGACCTTCGTCGGCGCGTTGAACGGTTACGTGCTCGCGCACTGGCGCTTTCGCGGCTCCGAGGCGCTGTTCACCGCATTGCTGGTCGGCTGCTTCATTCCGTTCCAGGTCGTACTGCTGCCGATGGCACGCCTGCTCGGGATCTTCGGCCTGGCGAACACGACCGCCGGCCTGATCCTGGTGCACGTGATCTACGGCCTCGCGTTCACCACCCTCTTCTTCCGCAATTTCTACGTATCGGTGCCGGAAGAGCTGATCAAGGCAGCGCGTGTCGACGGCGCAGGGTTCTTCCTGATCTTCCGCAAGATCGTGCTGCCGCTGTCGGGCCCGATCTTCGTCGTATGCATCATCTGGCAGTTCACGCAGATCTGGAACGACTTCCTGTTCGGCGTGGCGTTCAACGGCGGGCAGCAGGCCCCAATCACCGTCGCGCTGAACAACCTCGTCAACACCTCGACCGGCGTCAAGGAATACAACGTCGACATGGCCGCGGCGGTGATCGCGGCACTGCCGACCCTGTTCGTCTACATCGTGGCGGGGCGCTACTTCGTGCGCGGGCTGACTGCCGGCGCCGTCAAGGGATAGGAGCAAGGACGACCGATGGCCAGCCTGACGCTCACCGGCATACGAAAGACATTTCCCAACGGGACCGAGGTCCTCAAGGGCATCGACATCGCGATCGACGACGGCACGTTTCTGATCCTGGTCGGCGGTTCCGGGTGCGGCAAGTCGACGCTGCTCAACATCGTTGCCGGACTGGAGACGCTCACGAGCGGCGAAGTGAAGATCGGCGACCGCGTCGTCAATGCGCTGCCGCCGAAGGATCGCGACATCGCGATGGTCTTCCAGTCGTATGCGCTCTATCCGTCGATGAGCGTGCGCGAGAACATCGCGTTCGGACTGAGCATCCGCAAAGTGCCGAAGTCGGAGCAGGACAAAACCATTGCCCGCGTCGCCGACATGCTGCAGATCGGCCATCTGCTCGACCGCAAGCCACGCCAGTTGTCGGGCGGCCAGCGCCAGCGCGTCGCAATGGCACGCGCGCTCGCGCGCCAGCCTTCGATGTTTCTGTTCGACGAGCCGCTGTCGAATCTGGATGCCAAGCTACGCGTCGAGGTCCGCTCCGAGATCAAGCTCATGCATCACCGGCTCGGCGCCACGATCGTCTACGTCACGCATGATCAGATTGAGGCCATGACCCTGGGCGATCGCATCGCAGTGATGAAGGACGGAATCGTGCAGCAGTTCGGCAGTCCGCAGGAGATTTACGACAGCCCGGCGAACCTCTTCGTTGCCGGATTCATCGGCTCGCCCTCCATGAATTTCCTGAAAGGCAAGCTCGCGTCGCTGAATGGCAGAGGCCTGGTTTTCGAAGCGGAGCATCGCGGCAAGAAGACGCCGCTGCCGCTGAAGAACGCGCCCACCGGGGCGCGCGGCTGGATTGGTCGCGAGGTCGTCCTCGGCCTGCGACCGGAGCGCATCGCCAACGAGGACTCGCACAGTTATGACGCAGTGATTGACTGCCATATCGACCTGGTCGAGCCCACCGGGCCTGACACGCACGTGTTCACTCAATTGAATGGTGCCAAGGTGTGCGGACGCGTTCATCCCCGCACGCCATGTCGCGAGGGCGGCTCGATGCCGCTGGCATTCGACCTGTCGCAGGCGGTGTTGTTTGATCCAGCGAGTGAATCTCGCATCGCCTGACGCGACAACGGCTCAGTAGCCTCACGCGCGCCCTCGAGCGGCCTGCCGCCGCTACTGCTGGTTTCGCTCTTTCCGCAAACCTTGCGCGCGACGGACCGCCGGTCACAGATGCGACTTCGGACACGAAGATCGTCGACTGGTAACGTGCAACACGGCGAACGAGCGGCCCGCAACAGAATCGGCCGCTTGCGACGTGTATCTTGCAGCCAGGCATGCGACTGATATCGATCGGCCCGTCGCTGGTCGCGGATCGCCGATCCGCAGCCGGCGCATGTGGCCCATACGCCAGTGTCCGATGAAGCGCTCTGAACCTGATCAGACCCAACAAGCGCAGACGCATACGCGGCATGGTTCTAACAATGGTGGCCGCCGCGAGTGTCACGTGCCATTGCGGCGGCGCTTTCGGTACCACGGCCGACGTTGCGACGTGCAGGAGATGCGATGACTTCCGATCGGACCCACCGAAATCAGCTCACGCGCCGGGCAATGGCGCTGGTCCTGGCCGGAGGCCGTGGCAGCAGGCTGGGACCGCTTACCGATCAACGTTCGAAGCCGGCCGTTTACTTTGGGGGCAAGTTCCGCATCATCGATTTCGCGCTGTCAAACTGCATGAACTCGTACATCCGGCGCATCGCTGTGGTGACACAGTACAAGTCGCACAGTCTGCTGCGTCATCTGCAGCGCGGTTGGACGTTCCTAAAGCCGGAGATGAACGAGTTCATCGACCTTCTGCCCGCACAGCAGCGCATCGACGAGCAATGGTGGTACCGCGGCACGGCCGACGCGGTGTATCAGAACATCGACATCATCAATTCGTACAACCCGGAATTCGTCGTCGTTCTGGCCGGCGATCATATCTACAAGATGGACTATGGCCGCATGCTGGCGTTCCACGTCGACAAGGGCGCCGAGTGCACCGTCGGCTGCATCGAAGTGCCTGTGGCCGAGGCGAGCGCGTTTGGCGTCATGGCGGTCGATGAGCAAGGCCGCATCACGAGTTTCGTCGAAAAGCCGGCGCAGCCGCCATCGATGCCGGGCCGCCCCGATGTCGCGCTGGCGAGCATGGGGCTGTACGTCTTCAACGCGAAGTACCTGTACGAGGAGCTCAAGCGCGACATCACCACCGCCGATTCGACGCACGACTTCGGCCGCGACATCATTCCCGCCGCCGTACGCAATGGCGTGGCATGGGCACAGTCGTTTGCGGACACCTGCGTGTTGAGCGAAGGCGACGACACGCCGTACTGGCGCGATGTTGGCACGATCGACGCCTACTGGGACGCGAACATCGACCTTACCGCGACCAAGCCGCAGCTCAACCTCTACGACACCAACTGGCCGATCTGGACCTGGCAGGAACAGCTGCCGCCGGCCAAATTCGTGCACAACGCAGAGAACCGGCGCGGCATCGCGATCGAGTCGATGGTGTCCGGAGGCTGCATCATCTCCGGCGCGCTGTACCGCTCGTTGCTCTTTTCCTCCTGCCGCGTGCACTCGTACTCGACGGTAGACTGGTCCGTGCTGCTGCCGCATGTGGAAGTCGGCCGCCGCGTGCAACTGAATCGGGTCGTGGTCGATCGCGGATGCCGGCTGCCCGATGGTCTGGTCGTTGGCGCCGATCCGGACGAGGACGCGCGGCGCTTCCACCGAACGACGGGCGGCGTGACGCTGATCACCGCCAACATGCTGGACGCAATGCGTTGACGCGCATCCGGACAGGGCGGATTCGGCGCTGCGGAGCTGACGCCTCAGCGCGGAGATCAGCAAGTGTTTCGCCGTGACCGGCACGGTCGACGCCCGACCCATGCCCGCTCGGACAGCTCATGCTTGTGCGGGCATCTAGATCCGGCGGATCCTTCGACAGAGCGACACGGTCCGATCGCTAGCACTCGAGACTCTGCAACGCCGTGCCGCGACCGCGGGAACGTTGAATTCACGCCTGCGACGTAAGTCCAGGTAGTTCCGGCCGACGAACTGCCGGTGATGCGCGCGCCGGAAGACCCGAGGCTGCGCCGGCGCCGGCCCACACGACCAGCCGATGGAGAAAGCTCATGAAGGCTCTCAAGACTCTCGTTCCATCCGCGAAGATCACGGCCGCCGGCGCGGCGCTGGCGGCCAGTGCCGACTACACCGATATGGCGAAGAAGATCGATGCCGCGATGGCCAGCGGCAAGTTCACGCCATCGACGACCGATGAAGTGCGCAAGCTGCGCGCGGACAGCGAGCGCATGATCAGGGAGGGCAACGAGGCCGAAGCGAGGAAGCCGTTGGAGCGGGCCAGGGAACTGCTCGATATGAAGTGATTCCCGCGCATTTGCGCCAGGTGCTGTTCCTGCGTGTTGCGACAAACGCGCCTCAGATGATCCCGCGCCACGTCGCACCGACGGCCGTGAACACGTCGCGAACCGCTCGCAGCTCGTCGTCCGCGGGCCACGGCAGCCCGGCGAACGGGCGCTTGGCGAGCACGCCGATCCGGCGGCGCTTCTCGGCGCCCAACCAGTTCAGCGCTTCCTGGTCGCAGGGATTGACCGAACATTGGACGCGGCCGATCCGCCGGTCACCGAGGGTGTACATGAGCGCATCGGCAACGCCGGAATACGCGGCCACGCGTACCCTGCCGGCCTGCGTGGCCGCCGCCAGGGCATCGATCACGCCACGATGCGACAGCGTGTCACGATCGCACGAGTGAAGGTGCACGATGTCGATGACGTCGGTCGCGACTCGTGCGTGCGACGCAGCTACATTGCCGTCGACCGTGCGGCCGTCGCGCCTGACCGACGGCTGCAGCGAGTCATGCGCCAGGCGCAAGCCACGGCGGTCCCCATGATCGAGGTCCAGCCCGCATTACTGGGCAGGCGCGCGGCGCGGCGCGCTGCCAGCCCGCTCAGGGCACCACCGCGGTCGCCTCGAGCTCGATCTTGCCCGGGTTGTCGAGCAGGTCGGACACGAAGATCATGCTCATCGCCGGGAAGTGCCTGCCCATGTACTTGCGCCAGATCGCGCCTAGATCCTTGCGCGCGGCCAGGTACGCAGGCTTGTCGCAGCAGTACGCGGTGATGCGGCAAATGTGCTGCGGCTGCCCGCCCGCCTTGGCGAGCACTGCGAGGATGTTCTGCAGCGCCTGCTCGAACTGTGGCGCGATCTGCTCGGAATGGAACTTCTGCTGCGCGTCCCAGCCGACCTGGCCGGCGATGAATACGATGCGGCCGGCAGCGACCGCGATTCCGTTCGAATAGCCGATCGGCGCTGCCCAGCCGTCGGGAAGCAGGACGTCCATCGGTGGCTCCTTCAGTCGCTGTAACGCGGCGGATCGGGATCGTCCGCCCAGTTGCGGTCCGGCTGCGGCACCTTCTCGATCCAGGCCTTCACCAGCGCCACGTGCTCGGCCTCCTCGGCCTGCAGTTCCAGCGCGGCGCGGCGCACCGACTCGCTCGCCGCCGCTCGCGCCAATTCCGCGAAGAAGCGCTCGGCGCGCTGCTCGGCCGCGAGCGCGAGCTGCAGCGCATGCCACGGCTGCATCAGGTAGTGCACCTCGTCGATCGGCACCGTTTCGGGCGCCTCGAACCCGGCCCAGCGCATCGCGCCCGGCGGCACCGGCGGCGCGTCCTTCCAGCCCATCTCGGCCATGATTTGCTGCGCGTGCTTGGTTTCGTAGCCCGCCATGGTGCGGAACATCGCCGCCACCTCGCGGTTGTTGTGCACTTCCATCGCGTCGGCGAATTCGGTGTAGCGCTCGGCTGCCTCGCGCTCCATCGCGAGCGCCTGCGCCATGAATTCCTCCAGCGTGGCCGGCGCGTTCGCGATCGCGCCGGATTCTGAATTCAGCTGGGTCATAGTTCGAACTCCGCTTCGAGGTCGGGTACCTTGCACTTGGGCGCGCCGCTGCGGTAGTGCGGATACGGCTGGCGGCTGCCGGCATACAGCACGCCGATGTTGAAACCGTCGTCGGTCATGATGCGGCGCGCGGCACGGGCCGGATCATCGGTGGGCTCCACCGGCGCCGCGTGCACCATCGATTTCCACTCGCGCTGCTCCGGGCGGAACGTCACGCAGGGGCTCAGGACCTCGACGAACGAAAATCCCGGATGGCGGATCGCCTGCGCGATGATGTCCGCGCAGCCGTTCGGATCGCCGGAAAACGAGCGCGCGACGAAACTGGCGCCCGCCGCCAGCGCGATCACCAGCGGATGGAACGACCGGATGCCGGTGCCGCCGGGCGCAAGCTTGTTGTCCCAGTCAGGCTCGGTGGTCGGCGACGCCTGTCCCTTGGTCATGCCGTACACGTGGTTGTCCATCACGATGTAGGTCATGTCGACATTGCGCCGGCACGCATGCATGAAGTGGTTGCCGCCGATCGAGAATCCGTCGCCGTCGCCGCCGGCGACGAGCACGGTCAGGTCGGGGCGCGCGACCTTCAGTCCCGTTCCGGCCGCCAGCGCGCGCCCGTGCACGCCGTGGAACCCGTAGCACGAGGTGTAGGCGGGAATCCGCGACGAACAGCCGATCCCCGACACGACCGCAACCTGGTGCGGCTGCAGCTGCAGGATCGCGAACGCCTTGGTGATCGCGCTCAGGACGGTGTAGTCGCCACAGCCGGGGCACCAGATCGGCTTGTAGTCGGACTTGTAGCTGGCCGCGGTCAGCGGCGCCGGTGCGACATCGTTCATGCAGGCACCTTGTCGGAAACATCGGCGTTCGCCCACTCGGCGATCGCCTGGACGAGTTCGCCGGGCCGCAACGGCAGCGGCCCGGGCCGGTGATAGGCGGCAGCCGGCGGCAGATCGACCATCGCGCGCAGATAGCGGTACAGCTGGCCGCCGTGGTTCTGCTCGACGACGAGCACGCGCGCAACGCCGGCCAGCGCGGCGGCCAGATGCTTGGGCCGGATCGGCGCGATCAGTCGCAGCGCAATCAGCCGCGCCCGCACGCCCTGCTCGCGCAGGCGCGCCAGCGCTTCTCGCACCGCGTTGGTCGTCGATCCGAACGTGATCACCGCCAGATCGCCGTCACCCTCGATGTCCGCCCAGCGCGCACCGTAGTCGTAAAGCGCCAGCTTGCGCTCGCGCTTGTCGAGCTGCAGCCGGTGGTCGCCGGCCTGGCTGCTGGGAATGCCCTTCTCGTTGTGCTCGAGGCCGTCGGCGGTATACGGCACGCCCGGCGTGCCCGGGATCGACATCGGCGAGATGCCCGATTCGGTGTTGCGGTAGCGCTTGTAGTCGGCCGCGTTCGCCGGCACGGTCAGGCGCTCGCCCTCGCTGCCCGCGTCGGACGGCCGGTCGATGATCGCGCGCGACTGGCCCATGAACTGGTCGGACAGCACGAGCGCGGGCGCCTGCAGCGCCTCGGCGAGCTGCACCGCCCACTGCGTGGTCGCCAGGCAGTCGATGATCGACGTCGGCGCCAGCACGAGCCGCGGCGCATCTCCGTGCAGGCCGCTGACCGCGAACGACAGGTCGCTCTGCTCCGTCTTGGCGGGGATGCCCGTGGACGGCCCGCCGCGCATCACGTCGACGACCACGATCGGGACCTCGGCGGTGACCGCCAGGCCAATCGCCTCCGCCATCAGCGCGAGGCCGGGACCCGCGGTGGCGGTCAGCGACGGCACGCCGCCATAGGAAGCACCGATCACCATGTTGACGGACGCCAGCTCGTCCTCAGCCTGCAGCAAGGTGCCGCCGACCTTGGTGAGCGCGGGCGCCATCCATTCGAGCAGTTCGGTCGCCGGCGTGATCGGGTAGGCAGCCACGAAGCGCACCCCGCCCTTGATTGCCCCGAACCCGGCCGCCTCGTTGCCGGTGATCAGCCATGGCTTGGCGGCGCCATGCGAGCCGGCCTGAAGCTGCGCGAACCCGTCGATGCCGCGTGCCGCATCGACGCCGGCGCGCAGCGCGGTCAGGTTGGCCTTCAGGCCCTCTTCGGTCTTCTTCCACGCGCTGCGCACCGCGGCCTCGAGTGCATCGGCGGGGATCCCCGCCAGCGTGCCCGCGAGGCCAAGCGCGACCATGTTGACCCAGCTGCCGGCGATCGATTTGGCGGTCTTCTTCAGCGGCAGTGCAAAGCAGCGCGCGCCGCTCCTGCGGAACACCTCGGGCGGTTCGCCCTCGTCGGCATCGCTGATCACCACGCTGGAGGCGCTGAGCGGGATTTCGTCGGCGAAGCGGCTGACCCCCTGCCAGTCGATCGCCAGCAGCAGGTCGAAGCCGTCGTCCAGCGAAACCGTCTGCTTCTGCGCCAGCCGGACCAGCGCCGCGGCCTCTCCGCCGCGGATCTGCGGTCCGCTGGTGCGCACCATCAGCCCGTACAGCCCCGCCTTCGCGGCAGCGTCGAGCAGCATCTCGCCCGCGGTCATCACGCCGCTGCCGCCGCTGCCGGCCAGCGCGATCGACAGGCTCGCACGCATCTGATTCGTCGTCGATTGCACGGTTCTGTCCTTCACGTCCATACGGGGCCGGAGCGCCCCGCCCATACCTTTGCCCGGCTACTCCGGATCCTCGTGCGGTCCGAATCGGACTACGGTGATGGATCCGGGCAGCGCGGGGATTCGATCTCGACTCCGGGAATGCGTGCTAGTGGACCCGCTGCGCGATCGGCCGGCTCTGATTCAGATCAAGGTCCGCGTAATTGGGGTGCTGGAAAATGCCTCAAAACGGTATTCAAGTACCGATTTACCACAATCGACGCCGACGCCGCTCCGACGGCGCCCGGCAGGAGCTCCGCGCATGACACTGCAGGCCCATCGCTGGCTGATGACCGCGCCCAACACGCCGCTGGCGCGCGCCGAATTCGACGCCACGCCTGCTGCCGGCGAAGTGGCGGTGGCGATCGCCGGCTGCGGCGTCTGTCACACCGACCTCGGCTACTACTACGACGGCGTGCGCACCAATGCGCCGCTGCCGCTGGCGCTCGGCCACGAGGTGAGCGGCAAGGTTGTCGCCGCGGGCGCGGGCGCGGAAAGCTGGATCGGCAGGTCGGTGATCGTGCCGGCCGTGCTGCCCTGCGGTGAATGCGATCTGTGCAGGCGCGGCCTCGGGCCGATCTGCCGCAAGCAGAAGATGCCCGGCAACGACATCCAGGGCGGATTCGCCACCCACATCGTCGTGCCGGGCCGCGGATTGTGCGCAGTCGACGAGGCGCGGCTGGCGAAGGCCGGGCTGACGCTCGCCGAGGTCTCGATCGTCGCCGATGCATTGACCACGCCGTACCAGGCGGTGCGGCGCGCAGGCGTCACCCCCGGCAGCCTGGCGATCGTCGTCGGCGCGGGTGGCGTCGGCGGCTACTGCGTGCAGATCGCGCGCGCTTTCGGCGCCACGGTGGTCGCGATCGACGTCGACGACGCCAAGCTCGCCGCGATCGCGCCGCACGGCGCGGCGCTGACCCTGAACAGCCGCGCGCTCGACGGGAAGGCGATCAAGACCGCGATCGGCAGCTTCGCGAAGGAACGCGGCCTGCGCCCGACCGAGTGGTTCATCTTCGAATGTTCGGGCACCGCAGCCGGGCAGCTGACCGCGTACGGCCTGCTGGTGCACGGCGCGACGCTGTCGGTGGTCGGCTTCACGATGGACAAGGTCGAGGTGCGGCTGTCGAACCTGATGGCATTCGACGCGCGCGCGCTCGGCAACTGGGGCTGCCCGCCGGAGCACTACCCCGCCGCGCTCGACCTCGTGCTCGACGGCAAGGTGCAGATCAAGCCGTTCGTCGAGACGCACCCGCTTTCCGACATCAACCACGTGTTTGCGGCCGTCCACCACCGCGAGATCAAGAAGCGCGCGGTGATGGTTCCCAACTGACAAGGATTCCCCATGCGCGAATTCAAGAACCACGACCTCGTCGACGATATCGGCAAGCCCGGTGTCCGCTACGAGAAGCGCCCCGCGCGCACGCCCGACGGCAAGGTGGCCGAAGGCCTCTACAACGCGTGGATCTGGCTCGACAACCCGACCCAGTTCAACTCGTACACGACCGACATGGTCAAGGGCGTGATCCTCGCGTTCCGTGCCGCCAGCAACGCGCGCGACGTGAACTGCGTGGTCTTTACCGGCGTGGGCGACAAGGCGTTCTGCACCGGCGGCAACACGAAGGAGTACGCCGAGTACTACGCCGGACATCCGCAGGAGTACCGGCAGTACATGCGCCTCTTCAACGACATGGTGTCGACGATCCTCGCCTGCGACAAGCCGGTGATCTGCCGCGTGAATGGCATGCGCATCGGCGGCGGGCAGGAGATCGGCATGGCGTGCGACTTCTCGGTCGCACAGGATCTCGCGCGATTCGGCCAGGCGGGCCCGAAGCACGGCTCGGCGCCGATCGGCGGCGCGACCGATTTCCTGCCGGTGATCGCGGGCGCCGAGCGGTCGATGGCCGCGTGCGTGCTGTGCGAGCCGTTCTCCGCGCACAAGGCGTACTGGATGGGCGTGCTGACCGACCTCGTGCCGGCGCTGAAGGTCGACGGCAAGTTCGTTGCCAACCCGCTGGTCGAGACGCAGCGCATGGTCGACGAATACGGCCGCTTCGTGTTCGGCGAGCCGAAGACCGGCGACGCACTGAAGGAAGGCAAGGCGCTGCTCGCGAAGGGCACGGTCGATCTCTCGCTACTCGACGCGAAGGTGGAAGAGTTGTGCGCCAAGATGCTGCTCACCTTCCCCGACTGCACGACCAAGACGATCGAGGAACTGCGCAAGCCCAAGCTCGACGCGTGGAACCGCAACAAGGAAAACTCGCGTGCGTGGCTGGCGCTGAACATGATGACCGAGGCGAGATCCGGCTTCACCGCGTTCAACGAAGGCCCCAAGGACGACCGCGAGGTCGACTTCGTGCTGCTGCGGCAGAAGCTCGCCGC
>JBAIYN010000306.1:0-4980 GCA_037915775.1 Burkholderiales bacterium
CACGAGTCTCGCCCGCAAGTTCGTGCGGTTCCTGAAGGAGTCCCAGGATGAATGACCGGCCACCCAAGGTGATCGTCACCAAGATCGGATTCGACGGCCACGATCGCGGCAGCCGCGTGGTCGCCGCCTGCCTGCGCGATGCGGGCATGGAAGTCGTCTACACGCCGCCGTGGCAGGAGCTCGCGGCGGTGGTCAAGCTCGCAATGGAGGAGGACGCCGACGTGATCGGCGTTTCCTCGCTCGCCACGGATCACCTGCTGGTGCCGAAGCTGGCGGCGATGCTGCGCGACGCGGGAATTCCGGAGGTGCAGGTGATCGTCGGGGGCATCGTGCCGCCGCGGGACGAGAAGCTTCTGCTGGATGCCGGCGTGGCACGCGTGTTCCACCCGGGCGCATCGCTGGATGAAATCATCACCGAGGTGCACGAGCTCACACGCAAGGCACGTGCGCTGAAGGAAGGGGTCGCGCCATGAACCAACCTGCCAGCCCGTGGCTGCCGCAAGCTGAATTCATGCAAGCCGAGCAGCGCTGGCGCGAGGCCTTCGCGGCCAGCCTCGGCGCCGGCAAACGCGTCGTCAACCGCTCGGGAATCGAGGTGCAGCCGCTGTACGCCCCACGCGACTCGAGCGGCGCCGAGTACCTGGAACGCCTGTCGTTCCCGGGCGAATACCCGTTCACGCGCGGCATTTACGCGTCGATGCATCGCGGACGCAGCTGGACGCAGCGTCAGCTGATCGGGCTGGGAACGCCCGAGGACTACAACGCGCGCCTGAAGGAAATCCTGGCGCAGGGCGCAACGGCGATCTCCCTGATCCCGTGCAATTCGGTCTACCGCGGCTACGACGCCGACGAGGTCCCGATCGAACTCCTCGGAACCTGCGGCACGGTGGTCAACACCATCGAGGACATGGATCGCGCGCTGGCGGACATCCCGCTGGACCGTATTTCCTGCGCGCTGAACGATCCGTCGCCTTTCACGCTGCAGGCGCTGCTGCTGGCGGTCGCGCGCCGCCGCGGCATCGCCTGGACCAGCATCACCGGCACGTCGAACCAGTCGGACTGCCTGTCTCACTTCGTCGCAAATCACATGTTCTTCCGCCTCGCGCTGCCTGGAGCGAGGCGGCTGCTGGTCGATCACATCGATTTCTGCAACCGCAGCGTGCCGGGCTGGAACCCGCTGTCGGTAGTCGGCCAGCACATGCAGCAGGCGGGGGCGACGCCGGCCGAGGCGATGGCATTCACGCTGTCGTCGGCGATTCAGTACGCGGAAGACTGCCTCGCCCGCGGCATGGACCCGGATCGCTTCCTGCCCCGCTTCACCTTCTTCTTCGACATTTCGATCAGCTTCTTCGAAGAGGTCGCGAAATTCCGCGCCGGGCGGCGCATCTGGGCGAAGCTTGCGCGCGAGCGGTTCGGCGCCAGGGACCCGAAGGCCTGGCGCTTCAAGTTCCATGGCCAGACCTCGGGGGTCGACCTCACCCGGCAGCAACCGCTGAACAACATCGCCCGCGTCGCGGTGCAGGCGATGGCCGGCATCTTCGGCGGACTCCAGTCGCTGCATACCGACGGCCACGACGAGGTGTTCTCGACACCGACGGTCGAGGGCGCGCGCATCGCCGTGTCGACGCAGAACATCCTGCGCGACGAAGCACACCTGACCGACGTGATCGATCCGCTCGGCGGCTCCTACTACGTCGAGACCCTGACCGATCAGATGCAGCAGAAGATCGAGGAGATCATGCGCCGTGTCGAGGACGCCGGCGGCATGGCCAGCGCGGTCGAGCAGGGCCTCGTGCAGCGGATGATCGGCGAGTCGGCGCTGCGGTTCCAGCAGCAGGTCGAGCGCGGCGAGCAGGTGATCGTCGGCGTGAACGCCTACCGCGTCGACGAGGACCCGGACAGTTATCAGGTGCTCGAGTACCCGGACCGCGCGCGGATCGAAGCGCAGGTGCAGCGGGTCCGCACCTTCAAGGCCGAGCGCGCGAACGACGTTGCCCGCAAGGGCCTGGACGGGCTGGCGCGCGCGGCCCAGGGCGAAGGCAACATGATGGAGGCGATCGTCGCTGCCGCCGATGCCGGCGCCACGCACGGCGAGATGTGCGCGACGCTGCGGCGCGAACTCGGATTCGGACAGCCTCTGTGCATCGTCTGACAAGCGCGCCGGCCGCGTGGGCGGAGCGCATCCGCGCCGGCGACCGGCTGGCGATCGCGCGCGCGATTACAGCGTTCGAGAACTCGACCGCGGCGGCGCAAGCGCTGTTCGACGCGTTGGCGCCTCATTTTGGCGGCGCGCGCGTGATCGGCATCACCGGTCCGCCCGGTGCGGGGAAATCGACGCTGGTCAATGCGCTGATTCGCGAACTGCTGCGGCGCGACCGCCGCATCGCGGTGCTCGCGTTCGACCCTTCGAGCCCATTCACCGGCGGCGCCGTGCTTGGCGACCGCGTCCGCATGGGCGAGACGCAGAGCGACGAGCGCATCTTCATCCGCTCGCTCGCGTCGCGCGGACATCTCGGCGGACTGGCGCGCAACGCCGGCCAGATCGTCGGCCTGCTCGATGCGGCCGGATTCGACTACGTGCTGGTCGAAACGGTCGGCACCGGCCAGTCCGAGGTACAGATCATCGAGGTCGCGCCGACCCGGATCGTCGTCTGCCCGCCGGGTCTGGGCGACGAAATGCAGGCGCTGAAGGCAGGCATCCTCGAGATCGCCGACGCGCTGGTGGTCAACAAGGCCGATCTGCCCGGCGCCGACCGCACCGCCCGCGAACTGCGCGGGATGCTGGCGCTGCGTCGACAGGAGCCGCGGCCGCCGGTGCTGAACACCGTGGCAACGACCGGCGAGGGTGTCGCCGCGCTGGCCGACTGGCTGGAAGCCCGCGACGTGCGCGGCGCGTGTCCAGTGGCGGCCCCCGCCGACACGCGAGCCGGCGCGCTGGTCTCCGGCCTGATGGCGCGCGACAGCTACGGCCGGCACCTGGGCATCGAGGTCGTCGACGCCGCGCTCGGGAAAGCGACGGTGCGGATGCGGGTGCGCCGCGAGCACATCAACTTCCTGGGCTCGTGCCATGGCGGCGCGATCTTCTCGCTCGCCGACATGGCGCTCGGTCTCGCGTGCAACTCGCACGGCACTATTGCGGCGATGGTCGACGCACACATCGCGGTCACCGCCGGAGCGAAGGAAGGCGAATGGCTGACTGCGCGCGCGGTCGAGGTGAGCAGAACGCGCAAGCTGGCCGTCTATCGGATCGAAGTGACGCGTGCCGAGGGTACGCCGATCGGCAGCATGACCGGCACCGTCTACCTGACCGGCAAACCGCTGCCGGAACAAGCCGGCTGAGGGCGCACCGATGTCGCGCCGCCGCCAATCGCCGTCAGGTGGGAGCGGCTTCGATCACTCGCTTCAGGTTGCGCAGCGCCTGCTCGGACTGTCGCGTCAACACCCAGCGCGTCAGCGAACCGTCGAACCACTTCCACGGCAACTTCCTCGATTCATACTCCAGCGTGCGCTCGAAGTAGCAGACTCCCTGGTGCTCGGTGAGCTTGTACGTGATCTTCGCGGCGCCGTCGGGTGCGTCGGTCGCGATCACCCAGCGCCGCGGCGGCTTGCACTCGGTCACGGTCCAGCGCGCCGAGAATCGCCGCGGTCCGGCCTGGATCCGCTCGTCGATGGTTTCGCCCAGCCCCAACGCCCGATTGGGCACGCCCGTGACCTCAACTGTCGCCGGATGCCAGCGCTTCCACTGCGCCGCGTTGGTCACGAACTCGAACACGCCCGGCAGCGGGCGCTCGATATCGATCACGGTAACGATGCGTTCCACCTTCGGGGTCGCGGTGCCGGCAGCGCGAGCGATTCTCACGCTGGTACTTGGTCCGGCGCAACCCCAATTCGAGGGCTGCCGCGGCGCGGCGACGCGTCATCGCGCGGAGTATCGTCTGTCGCATCGATGAAGACCGTTGCACTACCGTCGGGCGAACGCATCCCCGCGCTGGGTCTCGGCACCTGGAAGATGGGCGAGAACAAACGCGCACGGGAGCGCGAAGTTGCGGCGATCCGCACCGCGCTCGACCTCGGCTACCGGCTGATCGATACCGCCGAGATGTACGGTGAAGGCGGCGCCGAAGAGACGATCGGCGCAGCGATCGCCGGCCGCCGCGAGCAGGTGTTCTTGATCAGCAAGGTCTACCCGCACAACGCCAGCCGCCGGGGTGCGATTGCCGCCTGCGAGCGCAGCCTGAAGCGCTTGCGCACTGACCGAATCGACCTGTACCTGCTGCACTGGCGCGGCGCGGTGCCGCTGGCCGAGACGGTCGAGACGTTCGAGCACCTGAAGCAGACGGGCAAGATCCGGCATTGGGGCGTCAGCAACTTCGACGTCGCCGACATGAACGAGCTCTGGTCGCTCACGCACGGCGCCGATTGCGCCGCCAATCAGGTCTATTACTCGGCCTCGCGGCGAGGCATCGAGTACGACCTGCTGCCCTGGCAGCGTGAACACCGGGTGCCGACGATTGCGTACTGCCCGATCGACGAAGGAAGCCTTGCAGGGAACACCGCGCTGGCTACGATTGGCAAGCCGCACGGCGCGACCGCGGCGCAGGTGGCGCTCGCCTGGGCGATTTCGAAGCCCGATGTGATCGCGATTCCGAAGGCGGTCCAGGTCGAGCACCTGCGCCAGAACCTCGTGGCGGCGGAGATGCGGTTGAGCGCCGAGGAGCTCGCGCAGATCGACCGACACTTCCCGCCGCCGCGGCGGCGCACGCCGCTCGCGATGGTCTGAGGCGAATTACGCCTGCTGCACGGCGCGCTGCACCTTCGCCTCGCGGATCGGCAGGTTGAACACCGCCGCCGCCGCAGCGAGGATCGCGTCCGCGTACCACATCCACAGGTAGCTGCCCTGCTGCGCGACCGCGATCCCGCCCAGCCAGGCGCCGAAGAAAGCGCCGATCTGGTGCGTCAGCAGCGTCAGTCCGAACAGCG
>JBAIYN010000003.1:0-2470 GCA_037915775.1 Burkholderiales bacterium
AGTTCCTCGGTCAGCAGCAGGTGGATGTCGGGCAGGCCGAGGTCGTCGGGCTTGGGCTGCGCGAGCTTCTTCTCGATCAGCCGCACCGTGTCGTAGCCGAAATAGCCCGCCAGCCCGCCGCAGAAGCGCGGCAGCCCTGGCCGCACCGCGACCTTGAACTGCGCGAGGAAATTCGCGATGAACGCGAGCGGATCGCCGCGATCCTCCTGCACCACGCGGCCGTCGGTCACCACTTCGGTGCGATGGCGGCCGGCGACACCGCTCTCGCCGATGAAGCTTCTGAGTGCCGTGCGCGCCGGCAGCCCGATGAACGAATAGCGGCCGAAGCGCTCGCCGCCGACCACCGATTCGAGCAGGTACGAGTTGCGGCTTTCGGCCTGGCTCTTCACCAGTTTCAGGTACAGCGACAGCGGCGTGTCGAGGTCGGCGAAGCTCTCCGCAATCAGCGGGATGCGGTTGTAGCCCTGTGCGGCAAGCGCCTTGAATTCAAGTTCGGTCATGCGTCACCTGCGGAGGTTGCGCGCGGTGGGCGCGCAGGATGGACAAACGGGGCGCCGTGCCAGCGCACGGCAAGTCGGCTTCAGCTACGCCAAAACCAGACCCCCTGGGCGTGCCAGCAGCGGCGCCAGGCCCAGAGATTCAGATCAACCCGTTTGTCGAAGTGACGCATCAATGGATCAGTTTCTGTACTGTCTGCGCTGCGTCGAGCAGCGTGGGCACTATAGCAAAGACCCCGGGCTGGCCCGCAAGCGTGCCGATGTGCTCGCCCTCGTTGTAGCCGGTCTCGACCAGCACCACCCCGCAGCCGGCCGCGCGCGCGGCGAGCGCGTCGTTGATCGAGTCGCCGATCATCATTGCCTCGGCCGCCGGAACGCCGAGCCGCTCGCAGGCGGCGAGCAGCAGCGCGGGATGCGGCTTCTTCTCTTTCACGTCATCGCCGGCGACGACCGCATCGAACCAGCGTGCGAGCGCCACGCGGTCGAGCAGCGGCAGCGTGAACTCGCGCGGCTTGTTGGTCACGCAGGCGAGCCTGAGCCGGCAATCCCGCAGCCGCTGCAGCGCCTCGGGCACATGATGGAACACGACCGCGCTTTCGCCGTTGGTCGCGTGGTAGTGGCTGAAGAATGCCGCGCGGCCGCGGGCGAAATCCTCCGGCGCCGCCTTTCCATCGAGGTCATCGGTCAGCGCGCGGTGCACCAGCACGTCGGCGCCCTTGCCGACGAACGCGGCGATGCGCGCCTGCGCGAGCGGCGCAAGCCGGAAGTCCGCGCGCATCCGGTTGGCTGCCTCCGCCAGGTCCGGCACGGTATCCATCAGCGTGCCGTCCAGGTCGATCAGCGCCGCGCGGATCATGGGCGGCGCGCCAGCAGATCGACTTCGACCCGCGCTCCCTTCGCCAGCGCCGTGACGCCGATGCAGGTGCGCGCGGGCAGGCGCCCGGCCACAAAGTAACTCGCATAGACCGCGTTGAAGCGTGCGTAATCCGCTTCGAAATGCGTCAGGTATGCGCGTGCCGATACCGCGTGCTCCAGCCCCAGGCCGACGCCCGCTAGCACGATCGCGAGGTTGTCCATCACGCGCCTCGTCTGCGCCTCGATGCCCTCGGGCAGCGGCGCCTCGGGCGCGCCCGGCTGCGTCGGCATCTGGCCGGTCACGAAGACCCAGCCGTCGACTTCGGTGGCGTGCGAAAAGGGCGCGACCGGCACCGGCGCGCCGTCGATCATGTGGAACCGGACCGGGTTCACCGGCGCTGCGCGGCGGCGATCTCGCGCTTCATCGCGTCGATCGTCGCCTTGTAGTCCTTCGAACCGAAGATCGCGCTGCCGGCGACAAAGGTGTCCGCACCCGCCGCGGCGATCGAACGGATGTTGTCGACCTTCACGCCGCCGTCGATCTCGAGCAGGATCGATTTGCCGGTCGCGCGCTGCCACGCATCGAGTCGCGCGCGTGCCTGGCCGAGCTTGGCGAGCGCCTCCGGGATGAACGCCTGCCCGCCGAAGCCCGGATTCACCGACATCAGCAGCACCAGATCGAGCTTTTCCATCACGTGATCCATCCAGCCGAGCGGCGTGGCCGGATTGAAGACCAGTCCGGCCTTGCAGCCCTGGTCCCGGATCAGCGCCAGCGTGCGGTCGACGTGGCGCGACGCTTCCGGATGGAACGTGATCACGTTGGCACCGGCCTTCGCGAACATCGGCACCAGCGCATCGACCGGCTCGACCATCAGGTGCACGTCGATCGGCACCTGCACGTGCGGACGGATCGCCTCGCATACCAGCGGACCGATCGTGAGGTTGGGAACGTAATGGTTGTCCATCACGTCGAAGTGAATCCAGTCGGCACCCGCCGCCACGACGTTGCGCACCTCCTCGCCCAGACGCGCGAAGTCGGCGGACAGGATGCTGGGCGCGATGCGAGAATCCATGGGAACGATCCGGTCAGTGGGGAGTCGGGCAGATTCTAAGGAACG
>JBAIYN010000013.1:0-4440 GCA_037915775.1 Burkholderiales bacterium
ATGCGGGATCCCGGCGCGCTCGGCTGGCCGCAATCGGTCGCGCTCGACCCGGCACTGGAATTGTCGAAGCTGATTGAGCGCACCCGCCTGCACACGGGGCTGCTGATCGCGCTCGGTGCGGCCGCGCTGATGTGGGCACTGATCAGGTTCACGGCGCTCGGTTTCGAGATGCGCGCGGTCGGCGCCAACCGCGAGGCGGCGCGCTTTGCCGGCATCCCGGTCGACGCAACGGTCGTCAAGACGGCGCTGCTGTCCGGCGCGCTGGCCGGACTGGCGGGCGCGGTCGAGGTCGCGGGCCGCACCGGCTATGTGACGCTCGACATGTCGCCCGGCTACGGCTACGCAGGCATCGTGGTCGCGATGCTGGCGGCGCTGCATCCGCTCGGCGTGGTGCTGGCCGCCGTCTTCATCGCCGGCATGTTCGTCGGTGCCGACTCGATGAGCCGCGCGGTGACGGTGCCGACCTACATCGCCGACGTGATCGTCGCCGTGTCGTTGCTCGCGATGCTGGTCGCGGCGCAACTGGCGCGCTACCGGGTGCGCTGGAACGCATGATCGCCGATCTGTGGCAGATCGTTTCCAGCGACGCGTTCTGGGTCGCGACACTGCGCATCGGCACGCCGCTGATCTTCGGCGTGCTCGGCGTGCTGTTGTGCGAGCGCGCGGGCGTGCTGAACCTCGGCATCGAAGGGATCATGGCGGCGGGAGCCTTCGCCGGCTGGTTCGCGGTGCATGCGGGCGCGGGCCTGTGGATCGGCGTGCTCGTCGCCGCGGCGGTAGGCGCGGCTTTCGGGCTGCTGCACGGGCTGTTGACCGTCCCGCTGGGCCTGTCGCAGCACGTGACCGGGCTTGGCATCACGCTGGCGGCGACCAGCCTGTCGTACTTCGCATATCGGGTCAGTTTTCCGAAGCTGACCGAGCCGCCGCGGATCACGCCGTTCGCCGAGCTCGATTTCCTCGGACCGATTCCGCTGGTGGGGTCGATCCTGGGCGCGCAGACCGCGTTGACGCTGCTGGCGCTGCTGCTGGTGCCGTTGCTCGGTTACGTGCTGTACCGCACGCCGCTCGGTCTGGCGATCCGGATGGTCGGCGAGAACCCCGCCGCAGCGGAGGGCGCCGGCATCGATGTGACGGCGACGCGGATCGGTGCGATCGTCGCTGGCAGCAGCCTGATGGGCATCGCCGGGTCGTTCCTGACGCTCGCCGCGTTCAACGCGTTCTTCTTCAACATGGTTAACGGCCGCGGCTGGATCTGCGTGGCGCTGGTGGTGTTCGCGTCATGGCGGCCGGGCAAGGCGCTGGCCGGCGCACTGCTGTTCGCCGCCTTCGACGCCGCGCAGCTACGGCTGCAGCAATCGAGCGTGGGCAGCGCGATTCCGTATCAGTGGTGGCTGATGGTCCCCTATCTGCTGTCGATCGCCGCGCTGGTGCTGGTCGCGCGCAAGGCCGCCTACCCGCAGGCGCTGATGAAGCCCTACCGCCGCGGCGAACGTTGACGGAGCCGCGACGAACGTTGATCGAGCCGCGGCGAGCGTTGACGAGGCCGCGACGACCGCGGATGCGGCGATCGGTCGCACTGCGTCAGCCGAAGCCGAATATGCGTCGCAGCGCCTTCAGGTGCAGGTCGGACTGTTGCCGCTCGCCGGCCACCTGTCTTGCGGTGTGCACGGCGATGCGGTCCGGAATCAACTTGAGCGGACGGCCGGTTCCCTGCGCCAGCACCTGGTGCATGCAGGCGCGCTCGAGGTAGTACAGGTCGTCGAACGCCCAGGCGACGGTGGGACCGCGCACGACTACGCCGTGGTTGGCGAGAAAGAGCACGATCGCGTCCTTCAGGCGATCGGCGATGCGGTTGGCTTCGGTTTCGTCCAGCACCAGTCCGTTGTATTCGTTCTCGTAGGCGACCTGGCGGTGGAAGCGCAGCGCGTTTTGATGCGCCATTTCCAGCCGCCCGCCCTGCAGCATCGTCAGCGCGGTCGCGAACGGCATGTGAGTGTGCAGCACGCAGACCGCCTGCGACACGCGACGATGGATCGCGCCATGAATGAAGAAGGCGGTCGGCTCGACGTCGTGCCTGCCCTCGACCTTGCGACCCTGCTCGTCGATCACGACCAGATCGTCGGGTGTGATTTCGCTCCAGTGCAGCCCCTGCGGGTTGATCAGGAAGCGGCCGGCCCGTCCGGGTACGGCGAGACTGAAGTGATTACAAACTCCTTCGCCAAGGCCCATCTGTGCTGCCGCCCGCAGGGCAGTCGCAAGATCCTTGCGTGCTTCGGTGACGGCGTCGATCGGGTCCATCGCGCGATTATCGCCGCGTGGATAATCCGCCGCATGCGCGCGACATCGACTTCGGGTTCGGGCGCCGTGCCGCGAACGTTGCGGCCGGCGCAGACGGGGCTGACCGAGCGCGAACTGGCGACCCTGCGCCGACTCGACACCCCGGCAAAGATCCAGGCGTTCCTCAATCGCGTCCCGATCAACCATGAGCACGACGGCGAGACCGTGCTGTCGGTGCGCGAGGTGCTGCGCCAGCGCCGCGCACATTGCATCGAGGGCGCATTCGTGGCGGCCTGTGCGCTGTGGCTGCAAGGCGAGCCGCCGCTGGTCATGCACATGGACTGCGACCCCAGCGACTACCCGCACGTGATCGCGCTGTATCGCCGCGACGGCTGCTGGGGCGCCATTTCGAAAACCAACGGCTCGCGGCTGCGGTTCCGCGATCCGGTTTACCGCAGCCTGCGCGAACTCGCGCTGTCGTACTTTCACGAGTACGCCAACCGGCGCGGCGAGAAGACGCTGCGCAGTTACAGCGGCGCGTTCGACCTGCGCCGGCTCAACCCGGCGCTCTGGGTCACCAATCCGGAATCCTGCTGGGAGGCGCACGACCGGCTCGAGGCGCTGCGCCATCATCCGCTGCTGACGGGCGCTCAGGTGCAGCGGCTCGCGCGTTGCGATCCTTTCGAGCGCCGCGTCGGCAAGCTGGAGCAGTACCCGTCGCGGAAAAATCCGGCGCGCAGCGGATAGGCCGCCCCGCGGCGCTCAGAATTCGTATTCGACCTGCGCGCGCAGCACGCGATCCGGGCTGCCGTGGGTGGTGCCGAACAGGTAGCCGGCGTCCCACACCAGCGCGTGGCCGGGCGCGAGATGCGCCCTGCCGAACAACGCCGGGCCGATGCGATGCGACTGGTCCGACGCGGCGCTCCAGTGCCGCCACGGGCCGAGATCCCCGAACGCCTGCGCGCCGAACTCGAGCGCCTCGCGCCAGCGGTATTTGGCCTGCAGCCGGTAGCCGAGTTCGGTCACGGATGGCTCCTCGCCGCGCACCTGACGCTTCCAGATCAGGTTGGCGTTGTACTGCATCCGCCCCGCCTCGGCCTGCAGCAGCGGCCCCCACGCAAACTCCCATCCTTCGGCGTGATCGCGCGGCTTTTCGATCTCGATCAGGAAACCGAGGTCGACCGGGTAGCGGCCGGTTTCCGTGAACTGGAAGCGGTTCTCCCACTCGATCGCATCCCAACGCGTCGACGCGCCCTCCCGTTCGTACTTCAGTTCCAGTTCGGGCGCCCACCATGACAACGCGCCATAGCCGACGCCGAGCGTCGCGGCGCCGAAGCGCGGCTCACCGGCCTTGGTCTGCGTGCCGGCTTTCATCTCGAACTCGCGCTCCCCCTGCACGACGACCGGCGACAGCACATCGTCGGCCGGTTCGGCGCGAACGACGGCAACAAGGCACAGCAAGACTCCTGCCGCTGCCGCAGCATTCAGACGCTTCATAAAGGGGTGCTAAGTGGTGCGGGGACGGGGCGCCGGCGGCGCGGTCAATGCGCGCGCCGCAAACAGCGACATGAGCACGGTCGCGTAGAACAGCACCTGCATCGCGCTTGGCCGCGCTTCGTATCCGAACAGCGCGTGCAGCAGCGTGCCGACGATCGAATCCATCGGCAGCCAGCGCGACGTATCCCACAGCGTGCTGACCAGCGCCGGAAGCATGTCAGCCTGAATCAGCTGGCGCGCCAGTTGCGCCGCCATGGACGCGGCGAGAAAGACGATCAGCACACCGGTCACGTTGAACAGCGTGCGCAGCGGCACGCGGCGAAAGCCGGTGTAGATCAGCACGCCGAGTGCGACCCCGCCGAGCGCGCCGAGCGCGCCGCTCGCGGCGACACCCAGCGGACTGGCGTCGCCGCCGGACAGCATGCCGAACATGAACAACACCGTTTCGGCGCCCTCGCGCAGCACCGCCAGCGCGACCGCGACAAAGGCGGCCGACAGCGCGGCCGTTCCGCGCCGCACGCTTTCGCCGAGCATGCGGGCATCCACCGCAAGCTGTGCACCGTGCCGCGCCATCCACACCGCATGCCAGCCGAGCATCGCCACCGCGCAGGCGAGGATCGACGCATTCAGCACCTCCTGGCCCATGCCCTCGAACGCGCCGGAGAT
>JBAIYN010000628.1:0-9338 GCA_037915775.1 Burkholderiales bacterium
GCATCGCCGAGCGCGAGCCGGCATTCGTAGGCGACGACCTGCACGGCCTGGGCGAGGTTCAGCGAACCGTACCCCGGGTCGGACGGGATCGCGCAGCATGCCTGGCAGCGCTCGATGTCTTCGTTGCGCAGTCCGTCACGCTCGGTGCCGAAGACGAAGGCCACCTCGCCTGGGCGGGCGAGCGCTTGATGCGCCTCGGCCGCCGCGCCACGCAGGTCGATCAGCCGCGGCCCGAACTCGCGCGCGTAGCCGGTCATCGCGAACGCCAGCTGCACGCCATGCAGCGCATCCGCCAGCGACGCGTGCGCGGTGGCGGATCGCAGCACGTCCTGCGCATTGCTGGCGAACGCGACTGCGGCCTCGTGCGTGCGGAACTCCTCGACCTTCGGCGTGACCACGGCGAGGCGATGCCAGCCCATCGTCTTGACCGCGCGCGCCGCGGCACCGATGTTGCCGGGATGGCTCGGCGCCACGAGAACGAAGCGGACGCGGTCGGCGATGGCAAGCGGCACGGGGGAAAACGCGAGGAGCCTTTAGAATGTCGGGCAGTCTAACGGCGCGACTCGAAGATCGACGCGCCGCACCGTCTCCCCGCAAAGCATTCCCGATGCATCCAATGCTGAACACGGCCGTCAAGGCCGCCCGCAAGGCGGGCGCGATCATCAACCGCGCCAGCCTCGATCTCGATCTCGTGCGCGTGTCGACGAAGGGTCGCAGCGACTTCGTGACCGAAGTCGACCACGCGGCGGAAGCGTCGATCATCGACACGCTGAAGACCGCCTATCCGCAGCATGCGATCCTCGCCGAGGAATCGGGTGCCAGCGCATCCGCGTCGGGCGCCGACTACACGTGGATCATCGATCCGCTCGACGGCACGACGAATTTCATCCACGGCTTTCCGCAGTACGCGGTGTCGATCGCGTTGCGACACGGCGGCCAGATCACCCAGGGCGTGGTGTACGACCCGACGCGCAACGAACTATTCACCGCCACGCGCGGGCGCGGCGCGTTCCTAAACGATCGGCGCCTGCGCGTGTCGAGGCGGGACAAGCTGCGCGAGGCGCTGGTCGGCACGGGTTTCCCGTTCCGCCAGCTCGATCATCTGGACGAATACGTGCGAATGTTCAAGCGCATCACCGAGGAAACCGCAGGCATCCGGCGCGCCGGCGCCGCGGCGCTCGACCTGGCCTATGTTGCCGCCGGACGGCTCGACGGCTTCTGGGAGTTCGGGCTGTCGCCATGGGACATGGCGGCCGGCAGCCTGCTGATCCTGGAGGCCGGCGGCATGGTCGGCGATTTTCTGGGCGAAAAGAATTACCTGGATTCGGGCCGCATCGTCTGCGGTGCACCGAAGGTATACGAACAGCTGCTGAAGATGGTCCAGCAGGTCCATCTGCAGGATGCGCAGGCCGGTGGGAGGCAGGGATGAAGGCACTACTCGATCGACTGTTCGGCTCGCGCCGCCGCGTCTGCGCGGTCGTGTTCTTCGTGATCGTCGCACTCCTTTCGGTGTCGCTGTACTTGCAGCATGTCGTCGGCCTCGAACCCTGTCCGCTCTGCATCTTGCAGCGCTATGCGTTCGTGCTGGTCGCCGTGTTCGCGCTGGTGGCCGCGTTGACCCCGAATCTCCCGAGCCGGATCGCGCAGGGCGCCGCGGCTCTCTTCACCGTGCTCGGCGGCGGGGTCTCGATCTGGCACGTCTACCTGCAGCTGAATCCGCCGAAGGTTTCGTCGTGCGGCCCGGGACTGGAGTACATGCTGAGCGAGCTTCCGCTCGCGCGGGCGCTGCCCCGCATCTTCCAGGGTTCGGGAGACTGCAGCGAGGTGCAGTGGACCTTCCTCGGCCTGTCGATCGCAGGGTGGGCGTTGGTGTGGTTCACCCTCCTGTTCGTCGCGCTGGTCGCCGCGTCGCGCCGGCGCGGCTGACGCGCGCCTAAAAACGCCCTCCCCCGCCGACGTGGCTGCAGACCTGTCTCGGCACACGCCGATGATGGCCCAATACCTGGGCCTGAAGGCCCAGTATCCGCGCGCGCTGCTGTTCTACCGGATGGGCGACTTCTACGAGTTGTTCTTCGAGGACGCCGAACGCGGCGCGCGCCTACTGAACATCACGCTGACCAAGCGCGGCACCTCCGCCGGCGCCCCGATTCCGATGGCCGGCGTGCCGGTCGTTTCGGTCGAGCAGTACCTGGCGCGGCTCGTCAAACTCGGCGAGTCGGTCGCGATCTGCGAGCAAATAGGCGACCCGGCGACGAGCAAGGGACCGGTCGAGCGCAAGGTCGTGCGCGTGGTCACGCCGGGAACGATCACCGATACCGGGCTGCTGAACCGCAAGGCCGACGCGGCGCTGGCCGCCGTGCATTTCAGCGGCCGCGAGGTCGGCATCGCCTGGCTCGTGCTTGCCAGCGGCGATCTGCGCGCCTCGCTCGCCACGCCCGCATCGCTGTCGTCCGAACTGGCGCGGATCGCACCGTCGGAGATCCTGGTCGCCGAGGGCCAACGGTCGACCGTAGCGACCAATGGCGCTGCGCTGCAGCCGGTCCCGGACTGGCACTTCGATGCCACGCGCGGCGCGCAGCAGCTGCGCGAACTGCTCGGCGTGGCAACGCTGCAGCCGTTCGACATCGACGATCAGCCCACGCTGCTGGCGGCCTGCAGCGCGCTGCTGACCTATGCGCAGCAGACGCAGAGCGAACGGCTGGCCCACGTGACCACGGTTCGCGTCGAGCGCGAATCCGAATACGTCGTACTTGACGCGGCAACGCGCCGCAATCTCGAACTGACCGAAGCCCTGCGCGGCGACGACGGCGTGACGCTGTTCTCGACGCTGGATCACTGCGCCACCGGCATGGGCAGCCGGCGCCTGCGGCACTGGCTGCATCATCCGTTGCGCGACGCGCGCATCGCCGGCGCGCGGCACGAAATGATCGAGGCACTGCTTGCCACCGGCCGACATGCGCAGGTGCACGAAACGCTGCGCAACGTGAACGACCTCGACCGCATCGCGTCGCGCATCGCACTGCGCAGCATCCGCCCGCGCGAGCTGGCCGCGTTGCGCGACGCGCTGCCGCGCATCGACGATCTGCGCGGCCTGCTGTCGACCCTCGATCGTCCGCTGGCAACGGATCTCGCCCAGACGCTGGCTTTGCCTACAGACATGGCCGAACTGCTTGGTCGAGCGCTGCTGCCCGAGCCGGCCTTCTCGCCGCGCGATGGCGACGTGATGGCGCACGGCTACGACGTCGAACTCGACGAGTTGCGCGGACTGCGCGACAACGCCGGCAGCTTCCTGATGGAACTGGAGGCTCGCGAGCGGGCCCGCACCGGGATCGCCAACCTGCGGGTCGAATACAACCGCGTGCACGGGTTCTACATCGAGGTGACGCACGGACAGGCCGGCCGGGTGCCGGACGATTACCGCCGGCGCCAGACGATGAAGAACGCCGAGCGTTACATCACGCCCGAACTTAAGAGCTTCGAGGACAAGGCGCTGTCGGCGCAGGAGCGCGCGCGGGCGCGCGAGAAGGAGCTGTTCGATTCGCTGGTGACGCTGCTGGCGCCGCAGGTGCCGGCGCTGCTGCGCGCCGCCGATGCGGTTGCGACCGCCGATGCATTGTCGGCGCTCGCAAGGCATGCGGAGCTTGCGCGCTGGACGCGACCGATGCTGTCGCCGGACCCGGGCATCGAAATCAGCGGCGCCCGCCACCCTGTGGTCGAACGCCAGCTGGAAGACTATGTCCCCAACGACTGCAGGCTGCTGCCCGCGCGCCGGCTGCTCGTGGTGACCGGACCCAACATGGGCGGCAAGTCAACCTACATGCGGTCGATCGCGCTGGCGGTGCTGCTGGCCTGGTGTGGAAGTTACGTGCCGGCGACGGCGAGCCGCGTCGGGCCGATCGACCGCATCCTCACGCGCATCGGCGCTGCGGACGATCTCGCGCGCGGCGCGTCGACCTTCATGGTCGAAATGACGGAGGCTGCCGCAATCCTGAATCAGGCGACCGAGCAGTCGCTGGTGCTGATGGACGAGATCGGCCGCGGGACGTCGACCTTCGACGGGCTGGCGCTGGCTGCCGCGATCGCGCGCGAACTGGCGGAGAAGAATCGCTGCCTGACGCTTTTCGCGACGCACTACTTCGAGCTGACCCAGCTCGCCGACTCGCTGCCCGAAGTCGCCAACGTCCATGTCGCGGCGGCGGAAGTGCGCGGCAAGGTCGTGTTTCTGCATGAAGTCCACGAGGGCCCCGCCAGTCGCAGCTACGGTCTGGCCGTTGCCCAGCTCGCAGGCGTCGCGTCCCCGGTGGTCCGCCGTGCGCGCGCGATCCTGGCGCAGCTGGAGGAACGCGCCGCCGGCACGCGGCCGCAACTCGATCTCTTCAGCGTCGCCGCGCCGGAACCGGCGGTGATCGAGCACGACGCGCTGCGCGAGCGCCTGCGGGAGATCGAACCCGATTCGCTGTCACCCCGCGATGCGCTGCAGCTGCTGTATGAGTTGAAGCTTATGGCGCGCGATCAGTGACCGCGTCAGTGCCGCGTTGAATCGTCGCCGCCATGCACGTCGTGCGACGCGACAACCTGCAGGAAATCGGGAACCTCGGGCAGTTCAGCCTCCGCAAGTTCGTCCGTGCTGGCGCGCCGCGCGTCGACGACCTCGATATCGAACCTCAGCGTGCGGCCGGCGAGCGGGTGATTGCCGTCGAGCACCGCCATGCCTTCGGCCACATCGGTCACGAGGTAGGTCCGGCCGTCGGGCGCGCCCGGCAAGCCCTCGAAGCGCATGCCGGGCGCCACGTCGACGCCCAGCGAACGAACGTCGACCAGATGAACGCGCTCGGCCTCGAATTCGCCGAACGCGTCTTCCGGCTCCAGGGAAATCGAAGTCCTGAATCCGGGCTCGTGACCGGCGAGCGCGGCCTCGATGCGCGGAAAGATGTCGCCGGCCCCGTGCAGATAGACGATCGGCGCATCGGTCTCTTCGAGCAGATTTCCCTGCGGATCGAACATCCGTACCTTCAGGCTGACGAGGCAGCCGTCTTCGATCTTCATCATCCGCCGCCCACGAATCAGACCGTTCCGATAATCTGTTGCCGATTATGCGCCCGCCGATCGTCGCTCCGCTGGCCCGACTCGGCCAACTATCGGTCGCCGAGTTCATGCGGCGGTACTGGCAACGGCGCCCGGTGCTGCTGCGGCAGGCGGTTCCCGGTCTTGCATCGCCAGTGTCGCGCGAGCGCCTGTTCATACTGGCAGGCAACGGCGACGTCGAATCACGGCTGGTGACGTCGTTCATCGGCCGCTGGCGCCTGCGCCATGGCCCTTTCGTTGCTGCCGATCTGCCGGCGCGATCGCGCAGGAACTGGACGCTGCTGGTGCAGGGCGTCGATCAGCACGACGCGGCCGCGCGCAGGTTGCTCGATCGGTTCCGCTTCCTGCCGGACGCCCGGCTCGACGACCTGATGGCGAGCTACGCGACCGATGGCGGCGGCGTCGGACCGCACGTCGATTCTTACGACGTCTTCCTCGTGCAGGCGCAGGGAAGACGCCGCTGGCGCATCAGCCAGCAACGAACTCTTGCAGTCCTCCCGGGCCTGCCGCTGAAGATCCTGGCGCAATTCGCTCCGACCCATGAGTGGGTGCTGGAGCCGGGCGACGCGCTCTACTTGCCGCCCGGCGTGGCGCACGAAGGCGTGGCGATCGGCGAGTGCATCACCTGCTCGATCGGTTTTCGCGCACCGCGCTGGCAGGACCTGGTCACGCCATGGCACGCGTGGCTGGAGGAAACCACGCGCCTGCGCGCCGGCTATGCGGATCGAGGGCTGCGGCCGACGCGGACGCCGGCGCGCCTGCCAGCCGCGATGATCGACGCCGCGTTCGGAAAGCTCGCGCGCAGGCATCCGACGCGCAGCGATGCGGAGGCCATGCTTCTGCGCGAGCTCTCCGAGCCGAAGCCGACCGTCGTCTTCGACGCCCCCTCGCGGCCGATGGGAGAGGCTCGGTTTCGCACCGGGGCGACGCGGCGGGGAATCGCCCTGGACCTGCGGACCCGGCTGCTTTATTCCAGGCGCCGCGCCGCAATCAACGGCGAACTGCTGGCGGCGCCACCATCGGAGCCGTTGCGACTGCTGGCCGATCATCGCCTGATTGCGGGCCGGGACGCCGCCGGTCTTGTCGCAGCCCAATGCAGGGTGGTCTACGAGTGGTATGTTGCCGGTTGGGTGCATCTGCTGCGCGGTTGAACGATTCGATGACAGACCTCGCCTCCACCGCAGAAATTCCGACCGACGAATCCGGCGTGCCGGTGAAGATGCTGGTCGGTTCGCGCGCCGAACTGGATTCGGCGGTACTGATGCTTCTGGGCGCAGCGCACAGGACGTTGCGGTGCGCGTCTTCGGATCTGTCGGTCTTCGACCTGGCCAGCCGCGCCGGAATCGATGTCATGCGAGCGCTGCTGCTTGCGAACCCGGCCAACACCATCCGCCTGCTCGTCGACGATCCAACCTGGATCGAATCCCATGCCGCGCGCATCAAGCTGCTGCAAAGGGAGTTCGCGCACGCACTGCAGATCCGCGTGGCAGATCGCGAGGATCCGGTCGGTACCGATCGACTCCTGCTCGGCGATGATCGCCACGCGCTGCAGCTACGCGACGCGCCGATCGTGCACGGCGAGCTTTGGCTGCACCACGTTCCGTTCGTGCAGCCGCTCCTGACGGGGTTCGACCGCCGCTGGGATCGCGCTGCGCACAATGTCGCGGTCACTCCCCTCGGACTGTAGGCTCCCTGCGACAGTCGAATCGGGAAGGCCGGTCGGGACAGGGCGCGCGAGTATACTTGCCGGTTGGGTAGATCATCATGAATGCAGGCCCGCGTGCAAAATTGGCCGCATCGAAGCAGCACGTGATCGACTCGTCGCGATCCACTTCTCAACAACCCGTGAGGTCATTCGAATGAACAAGGCTCTTTTGAGTGCATCTTTGGCTGTGGCCATTCTGGCCGCGTGTGGCAAACAAGCTCCGGCGCCCGCCCCCGCGCCCGCGCCGGCTCCGGCCGCCGCCCCGGCGCCAGCTCCGGCCCCGGAAGCGAAGAAAGAGGAAGCCGCCCCGGCGCCCGCCCCCGAGGCAAAGAAGGAAGAGCCCAAGCCCGAAGAGGCGAAGAAAGAAGAAGCGAAGAAGTAATCCACTTCGCGTCCAAACGAAGGGCCGGTCAGACCGGCCCTTTGCTTTTCCTGCGTCCGGATCAGATCTCGAACCAGGGCAGGCCACTGTCCTGGCCCGCGACATGGATGTCGGCTTCGCTGCACTCTGCCGCCGCGGCCAGCGCCTGGCGCGCGAGTGCTGGACGATTGTTGTGTCGACTTAGATGCGCGGCACCGATGAAGCGCAGGCGCGAACGGTCGATTTCGGCTAGCAGCCCGGCCGCCTGGGCATTGGAAAGATGGCCGCGATCGCCGGCGATGCGCGCCTTCAGGAACGGCGGATAGTCGCCTGCCGCCAGAATGTCAGCGTCGTGATTGCATTCGAGTAGCAGCGCGTCCAGCCCGTCCAGCATTCGCGCAACAGCTGGCACCGAGCAGCCGATATCGGTCAACAGCCCCAGGCGGCGATGCCCATCGGAGAACACGAACTGCAGGGGCTCGGCCGCATCGTGTGGCACTGCATAGGGCGCGACGGATAGGTCGCCGATCCTCGCCGGTTCTCCGGCACGCAGGCGGCGCACGTCGGCAGCTTCGCCGATACCCGCGGCGCGCGCGGTCCCCCCGGACGCAAAGACGGCAATCCGTCGCTTCCTTACGAGCGCAGGCACGCCGCCGATGTGGTCGGAATGCTCGTGGGTGATGACAACGGCGTCGAGATCGTCGATCGAGAGTTGCATGCGCGCCAGGCGCCGCGCCAACTGACGCGGGCCGAACCCGTTGTCGACAAGTACGCGCGTAACGGTCAGCCCGTCCTGCGCCTCGACGACCAGCGCGTTGCCTTCGCTGCCAGAGCCGAGACAGCAGAACCTCAGCACGCAATCACTTCAGCTGCTCGTTGATCTGTCCGAGTATCTTCTGCGCGGTGGCGCCGATGTCGGGCTTGCCGTCCTTGTCGAGAACCGTGACCGCACTCGACTGCCCCGCAGAGGCCACCATCACCCGATACTGCTGGGCATCGATCTTCGGTTCGCGCCCGAACATGCGGGAAAAGAAGCCCTGGCCCTCGCGCTGTTTCGCCTCGACCTCGGGATCGAGGTAGCGCACGAAGTAGGTGCCCTTGGTCCGGTCGCGATCCTCGACGGTGAATCCGCCGCGGTCGAGCGCGAGGCCGACACGCCGCCACGCGCGGTCGAACGGCTCGTCGATCTCGACTCGTTGCGCCCGCCCGTCGCCGCCACGCACGAGACGCACGACTTCCGGAGGCGCTTTCGGCCCGGCGGCCGCAACGGTCGGTGCGGCGGGGGCTGCAGCGGTCGCCGGCGGCGGCGCGAAGCGCAGGGCCAGTCGCTGCAGCATCTCTGCCTCGAGTTCCGGATCGGCCGGCCGTGGCTGCCAGACGGTCCGGTCCTTCTGCGGGCTCGTGTAGACCTCGACCATGCCGCGGTGACTGATGTAGATCTCGGCAGTGTTCTTCGAGGTGCGCTCGATACGCGTGCGGAATTTGTCCTGCTCGCCGGTCGAATAAAGGCCGTCCATCACGCGGCCGATCGTGCGCCGGATGATGTCCTGCGGCAGCTTGGCGCGGTTCTCGGCCCAGTTGGTCTCGATGATCCCCGCAGCCGGGTCTTCGCGCTCGATCGACAGGCCCACGCTCGGCCAGAACTCCTTGACCGCCGCGAACGCCTGTTCGGGGGTCACATCGACCGCCAGCCACCGCTCGGTTCCGTCACGCTCGATCCGCGCGCGCGGGTTGACCGGCACGACCGTCTGCGTCGCGGCCGCGGTCGGGCGCGCGGCGGCGCCTGCACTCGCGCTGGCCACGCCCGGGCGGTCCGGCACGGCGTAACGGTCGTCACGCGGTATCTGCGACAGATCCGGCGGAACGTCGAGCGGTTTCGCGGTCGCGACGGACTTGTATTCGATCTTGTCCGTCGACAGGCCGATCGAACTGCAGCCGGCTATGGCTGCCGCCAGCACGAGAATTCCCGTGCCGCGCACAGCCCGCATCACATTGAACATCCAGCGTCTCCCTGAAACATCCGGGTCAGGCAATGCCTGCCTCCCTCAGTGCAGCCGCGACGACCGGCTGATTGGCCGCCGAAAGCGGCACCAGCGGCAGTCGCACCGCCGCGCTGATCCGTCCCATGCTGGACAGCGCCCACTTGACCGGTCCCGGGTTGGCTTCGACGAAGAGCTTCGAATGCAA
>JBAIYN010000203.1:0-4277 GCA_037915775.1 Burkholderiales bacterium
GTCGAGGACCAGGTCACCTATCCGCTGACCACCGCGATGCTGAGCGTGCCGAAGTCGAAGGTCGTGCGCGGCTTCTCGTTCTTCGGCGCCTCGTTCGTGTACGTGATCTTCGAGGACGGCACCGACATCTACTGGGCGCGCTCGCGCGTGCTCGAGTATCTGAACTTCGCCTCGGCGCGGCTGCCGCAGGGCGTGTCGCCGCAGATCGGCCCCGACGCGACCGGCGTGGGCTGGGTCTACCAGTACGTGGTGCAGGCGAAGGACCGCACGCTGGCGGAACTGCGCACGCTGCAGGACTGGTACCTGCGCTACCAGCTGACCAAGGCGCAGGGCGTGTCCGAGATCGCCTCCATCGGCGGCTTCGTGCAGCAGTACCAGGTCGTGGTCGATCCGGCGAAGCTGCGCGCGTACGGTATTCCGCTGATGCGCGTGGCGCAGGTGATCCGCGACTCGAACCGTGACGTCGGCGGCCGCGTGGTCGAGATGGCCGAGACGGAGTACATGGTGCGCGGCCGCGGCTACCTGCGCGGCAAGAGCGACATCGAGGATCTCGTGCTGCGTGCCGACAAGGGCACGCCGATCCGCGTGCGCGACGTGGCGCGCGTGGAGCTTGGACCGGACGAGCGGCGCGGCATCGCGGAGCTGAACGGCGAAGGCGAGGTGGTGTCGGGCATCGCGGTGGCGCGCTTCGGCGCGAATGCGCTCGACGTGATCCGCAACGTCAAGCAACGCATCGAGGAGCTGAAGCCCGGCCTGCCGCAGGGGGTGACGATCCAGGCCGTGTACGACCGCTCGGAGCTGATCCTGCGCGCGATCGACACGCTGAAGAAGACGCTGATCGAGGAATCGCTGATCGTCGCTCTCGTGTGCGTGCTGTTCCTGCTGCACGTGCGCAGCAGCCTGGTCGCGATCATCATGCTGCCGATCGGGGTGCTGATCGCGTTCATCTGCATGCATGCGCTGGGGATGAACTCCAACATCATGAGCCTGGGCGGGATCGCGATCGCGATCGGGGCGATGATCGACGCCGCGATCGTGATGATCGAGAACGCGCACAAGCACCTGGAACGGCTGCCCGCCGGCGCCGGTGACGCGAGTACGCGCACGCAGGCGATCATCGAGGCCGGCAAGGAGGTGGGGCCGGCGCTGTTCTTCTCGCTGCTGATCATCACCGTGAGCTTCCTGCCGGTGTTCACGCTCGAGGCGCAGGAAGGGCGGCTGTTCGCGCCGCTCGCCTACACCAAGACGTTCGCGATGGCCGGCGCGGCGCTGCTGAGCGTCACGCTGGTGCCGTTGCTGATGATCTGGCTGATCCGCGGCCGCATCCTGCCGGAGTCGAAGAACCCGGTGAACCGGGTGCTGATCGCGGTCTACCGGCCGGTGATTGCCTGGGTGATGCGCAACAAGGTGCTGACGATCGTGCTCGCCCTCGCCGCCAGCGCCGCCACGGTCTACCCGGCGAGCCGGCTCGGCACCGAGTTCATGCCGACGCTGAACGAGGGCACGCTGTTCTACATGCCGACCTCGCTGCCCGGCATGTCGGTGACCAAGGCGGCCGAACTGGTGCAGGTGCAGAACAAGATCATCCGGAGCTTCCCTGAAGTGGAGTCGGTGATCGGCAAGGCGGGCCGCGCGGCCACCGCGACCGATCCGGCGCCGGTCGAAATGTTCGAGACGGTGATCAACCTGAAGCCCGAATCGCAGTGGCGCCCCGGCATGAACATCGACAAGCTGATCGCCGAGATGGACCGCGCGCTGCAGTTTCCGGGCGTGGCCAACTCGTGGACGATGCCGATCCGCGCGCGCATCGACATGCTTTCGACCGGCATCCGCACGCCGATCGGCATCAAGGTGTTCGGGTCGAATCTCGCCGAGATGGAGCGCGTGGCGCGCGAGATCGAGACCGTGGTGCGCAAGGTTCCCGGCACCACCAGTGCGTATGCGGAGCGTCTGACGGGCGGCTTCTATCTCGACATCGAACCGGACCGCGCGCAGCTTGCGCGCTACGGCCTGTCGGTCGGCGAACTGCAGGACGTCGTCGCCACCGCGCTCGGCGGCGAGATGGTGACCACCACCGTGGAGGGCCGCAACCGTTTCGGCGTGATCGTGCGTTATCCGCGCGAACTGCGCGACGACCCGCAGCGGATCGCGCGCGACGTGCTGGTACCGATCATGAGCGATCCCGGCCAGCCGGCGTCGATGATCCCGCTCGGCCAGGTCGCGCAGGTGAAGCTGACCCAGGGTGCACCGGTGATCCGCACCGAGAATGCGCTGCTGTCGGCGTACATCTACGTCGACATCCGCGGCCGCGACATCGGCGGGTACGTCGCGGAAGCCCAGCAGGCCGTGCGCGAGAACGTCGACCTGCTGCCGGGCATGTACATCGTGTGGAGCGGCCAGTTCGAGTACCTGCTGCGCGCGATCGACAAGCTGAAGATCGTTCTGCCGCTGACGATCGGCATCATCTTCGTGCTGCTGTACCTGAACTTCCGCCGCGTGACCGAATCGCTGATCGTGATGCTGTCGGTGCCGTTCGCGCTGGTCGGCGGCATCTGGCTGCTGTGGTGGCTCGGCTACAACCTGAGCGTGGCGGTCGCGGTCGGCTTCATCGCGCTCGCCGGCGTGGCCGCGGAGACCGGGGTCGTGATGCTGATCTATCTGGACAGCGCGTGGCGCGAGATCCGCGACAAGCGTGCCTACGAGCGCAAGGACCCGACCGTCGCCGATCTCTACGGCGCGGTGATGCAGGGCGCGGTCGAGCGGGTGCGGCCGAAGATGATGACGGTCGTCGCCATCATGGCCGGCCTGCTGCCGATCATGTGGTCGACCGGCACCGGCTCGGAGGTGATGCGCCGGATCGCCGCGCCGATGGTCGGCGGCATGATTTCTTCCACCGTGCTGACGCTGGCCGTCATCCCCGCGATCTATGCACTCGTTATGCAGTGGCGACTGAAGCGCACCGCAAAGTCGGACTGATTTCCTTCAACCGGAGAATGCACCCATGAAGACGCTGAACCTCGTTCTTGCCGCCGCGCTGATCGGCCCGACGCTGCCTGCCTTCGCGCAGCACGCGAACCACACGACCACCGTCGCGCAGGCGCCGGCGAAGGTCGAACTCACCGACGGCGAAGTGCGCCGCATCGACAAGGCGCGCGGCACCGTGCTGCTGAAGCACGGCGAGATCAAGAACATCGGCATGGGCGCGATGACGATGAGCTTCAAGTTCAAGGACGCCAGGATGGCCGAGGGGTTGAACGTGGGCGACAAGGTGAAGTTCGCCGCCGAGCAGAAGGGCGACGACCTGATCGTCACGCAGATCGTCAAGGCGCACTAGCCGCGGCCACGCCGGTGCGCCGGCCGGCGAACAGCCAGAGCGCGACGGCGCCGCACACGGCGGCCGCGGACGCGAAGCTCAACGCGTAGCTGCCGCTCGCGTGCTGCGCCCAGCCGAACAGCGGCGGGCAGACGACGACGCCAACGAAAGTGAAGAACAGGCAGCCGCCGGTGGCCAGTCCGGCCTGGCCCGGCGGCGCCACCCGCGCGACCTCGGCCAGATAGACACCGTTCCAGCCGATCGCCGTGGCGCCCAGGCCGGCCAGCACCGCCAGCATTGCCGCGAACGGCCACGCACCGGAAAACAGCGCGACCACGCCGGAAAAGGCCGCGATCAGCGCGCCGATCAGCGCCAGCGTGTTGTGCGGCGACAGCCAGCGATCGGCCAGCGCACCCCACGCGATGCGCGCCACGACGCCGGCGATGCTTGCGGTCGTCAGCGCGACGCCGGCCGCGACCAGCGACAGGCCAACTTCATCTACCAGGTAGGCGACGATGAAGCCGGAGGTACACATCTGCATTCCCGAGTAGACGAACGACACCGCCGCCACCGTGCGCAATCGCGGCGTGCCCGCGACCAGGCGCAGCCCGGCCAGCATGTGGCGCACCGACATGCGCGCGCTTCGATCGCGATCGGCGTCCAGTTCGGAGCGCAGCAACTGCGCGGCCAGCGCGATCACGCCACACGCGAGCGCGACGGTCAGCACCGCGATCCGCCATCCGAACACAACGGCCAGCGGCGGCACCACGACTCCGGCCAGCGCCATGCCGGCGGGCACGCCGGTCTGCTTGATCGATAGCGTCAGCGCCATGTTCTGCGGCGTCGCCGTGCGCGCGAGCACGTGGCTCGACGCCGGCGTGATCGGTCCGTAACCGATACCGACGACAACCGCCGCCATAGCAACCACCGGAAGCGACGGGACCAGTCCGAGCGCGAGCCCGAG
>JBAIYN010000439.1:0-2191 GCA_037915775.1 Burkholderiales bacterium
CTGCGAGGCTGGTCGACAGGGAATGCAGCCGGCTCCGCGCCGCATGCACTTCGGGGCGGGTCCGCTCCAGCCTTTGCAGTCGCGCAGCCACCGCCACTCGACTGCGACTGTGCGCATGCGCGGTGGCCTGCCGCAGTCGCGCCAGCGCTCCGTCCAGGCGCAAGTCGAGTCCCCGCAGCGGGGCACGCGGCGCTGCCAGCGCGCGCAGCGCATAGTCGACGCGCTGGTTTGCCGCTTCGGTCTGCCGCCGCAGCGCCCCGCGCAAAGCGCGCATTCGTTGCACGGCGGCTTCCAGCAATCCGGCGCGGTCGGGTGCCACCAGTTCCGCCGCCGCCGTCGGCGTGGCGGCGCGAAGGTCGGCGGCAAAGTCGGCAATCGTGAAGTCGGATTCATGACCGACTCCGACGACGACCGGAATGGCCGAGGCACGAATCGCCCGGCTCACCGCCTCTTCGTTGAATGCCCACAAATCCTCGATCGAGCCGCCGCCGCGAACGAGCAGCACGACATCGACCTCGCGGCGCTTCGAGGCGCGCTCGAGCATCTGTGCGATTCGCTGGCCGGCGCCCTCGCCCTGAACCGGCACCGGATAGACGACCAATGCGACGTACGGAGCCCTTCGCCGCAACGTGATCAGCACGTCGCGCAATGCGGCGGCCTGCAGGGAAGTCACGATGCCGACTGCCCTCGGCACGGCGGGCAAGGGGCGCTTCAGGGCCTCGTCGAACAGCCCTTCGGCCGTCAGCCGCGCCTTCAGGCGCAGGAACTCCTCGAACAGGCGGCCGAGGCCGGCACGTTGCATCGATTCGATGTTCAGCTGGAATTCGCCGCGCGGTTCATAAAACCCGACCTGCGCCAACACGTCCACCTGGTCGCCGTCGCGCGGAGCGAAGTCCACCACGACGTTTCGGCCCCGGAACATCACACAGCGGACCTGCGCATAAGGGTCCTTCAGCGTCAAGTACCAGTGCCCGCTGGACGCGCGGGTAAAGTTGGCGATCTCGCCGCGAACCCGCACCAGCGGGAAGCTGCGCGATAGCAACCCAGCAACGGCGCGGTTCAGCGCGGAAACCGTGAGCGGATCCCGCGTCGTTATTGGGTTTTCGTCCCCCGATGCAGGCGTCATGCGGTTTCCCGGCCCGAACCTGTCCACACGGCCGCGCGCTTTCTCGACGGGAGCGAATTCAGCCGATACATAAACGCGCTAGCAATGCCAACCATTTGATTCAAAGCAACTTTTTAGCTTGCATAACAAACGTGCAGCCAAGCGCCCGCGTGTGACGGCGCGGGTTTCCCGCCTTCGGGCGAGCGTTGTTCACAAATTTATCCACAGAATCTGTGGAAAGCCCGTTAATCCACCCGCGTCCACTGCCGTGTTGGGGCACCGACTAAACTGCGCCTCCGCACCATCATCCGAGGAGGGTCACGGACTTGTTCGCGATCGTACAAGCCATCGGCTGGCCGATCTGGCCGTTGCTCGCGGCGTCAATTGTCGCCCTCACGCTGATCATCGAACGCAGCATCGCGCTCAGGAGCGAAAAAGTGATCCCACGATCGCTGCTGCAGGACGTTCTGAACCTCGTGGCCCGCAAGCAGATCACACCCGAGGTGATCACCAAGCTCGAGCGCAGTTCCCCCCTTGGCCGCGTGCTGGCAGCGGCGTTGCGCAACGTCCGCGCACCGCGTGCGATCGCGGGTGCCGCAGTCGCCAATACGGGCGGGCACATCGCCCATGACCTGTCACGCTACCTGTCGTTGCTGGGATCGATCGGTTCGGTCGCCCCGCTGCTCGGCCTGCTGGGGACGGTGATCGGAATGATCGAAATCTTCGCTTCGCAGCAGGCGGGTTCGAATCCGCAGCAGCTGGCGCACGGGATCTCGATCGCGCTGTACTGCACCGCGTTCGGCATCATCGTCGCGGTGCCCGCGGTGATGTTCTACCGGCATTTCAAGTCGCGCATCGAGGATTTCCTCGTCGAGATGGAGGATCAGTCGCAGCGTCTGCTCGAGGTTCTTTTCGCCGATCGCTACGACGCCACACCCCGATGAAATTCAGGCGCGCGCAGGACGAGGATCCGGAACTGAACCTGATCCCGCTGATCGACGTGATGCTGGTCGTGCTGATCTTCCTCGCGGTCAGCACGACGTACTCGCGCTTCGCGGAATTGCATATCGAACTGCCCAAGGCCGA
>JBAIYN010000110.1:0-25263 GCA_037915775.1 Burkholderiales bacterium
GAGGAATTCAGCCTGCGCAGCATCGAGCAGGCATTGACCACGGCGCCAGGCGGCGCTGCGGAAGTGGCAATGCCGGCACTGCCGGCCGCGACGGCAAGGGCAGCTCCAGCCGCCAAGGGAAAGGTGCTCGTCGTCGGCGTCGATTCGCTGCTGACGATGCTGGCGCGCTGCTGTCGACCGGTGCCTCCGGACGAGATCATCGGATTCGTCACGCGCGGCAAGGGCGTTTCCATCCATCGCGCCAATTGCGTGAACGCACGCGCGCTGGCGAGGCGGGCCCCCGAGCGGCTGATCGACGTCGCCTGGGGCGGGCAGGCCGATGCCGCTTACCCGGTCGATGTGTACGTTCTTGCGACGGACCGCCACGGGCTGCTGCGCGATGTCTCCGAAGTCTTTGCGCGCGAGAAGATGAACGTGATCGGCGTGAACACGCTGACGCGGCGCGGAGAAGCGCAGATGCAGTTCACGATCGAGGTCGCCGATACCGGCGCGCTGCGGCGCGCGCTCGCCGAACTGGGCGAGGTCGATGGCGTGATCTCGGCGCGCCGGCGCTGAATCCCGCAGCACGATCGCGCGGGTTCGCGTGACTGCCTCGTGTATCATTCGCGTCGCTTAGGCGCGTAGCTCAGCTGGTTAGAGCACCACCTTGACATGGTGGGGGTCGGTGGTTCGAGTCCACTCGCGCCTACCACCGCAGCGAAGGGAGAAGCAGCGATGACGTTCCGAACTACGACCACCGGCAGCTGATCGCCCCGGACGAGTTCGCCCTTCGGAAAAGTGCGGCTCGACCGCACTTTTTTTTTGCTGGAGATGACGATGATTTCGATTTCGTTGCCGGACGGTTCGAGGAAACCGTTCGATAGACCCGTCAGCGTGGCCGAGGTGGCGGCTTCGATCGGCGCCGGGCTCGCGAAGGCCGCGCTTGCGGGGAAGGTCGACGGCAGGCTGGTCGACACTTCTTACGTGATCGATCGCGATGCGGCCGTCGCAATCGTCACCGACCGCGATGCCGAAGGGCTGGAGATCCTGCGCCACTCGACCGCACACCTGCTGGCGTACGCCGTCAAGGAACTGTTTCCCGACGCGCAGGTGACGATCGGGCCGGTGATCGAAAACGGCTTCTACTACGACTTTTCGTACAAGCGCCCGTTCACGCTCGAGGACCTCGCCACGATCGAGAAGAAGATGGCCGAGCTCGCGGCAAAGAACGAGGTTGTCACGCGCGAGGTATGGAAGCGCGACGACGCGGTGAAGTTCTTCGATTCGATCGGCGAGAAGTACAAGGCCGAGATCATCGCCGCGATCCCGGCGGCAGAGGACATCTCGCTGTATCGCGAGGGCAAGTTCGTGGACCTGTGCCGCGGTCCGCACGTGCCGTCGACCGGGAAACTCAGGGTCTTCAAGCTGATGAAGGTCGCCGGCGCGTACTGGCGCGGCGACAGCAGGAACGAGATGCTCCAGCGCATCTACGGCACCGCGTGGGCGAAGAAGGAGGATCAGGACGCCTATCTGAAGATGCTCGAGGAAGCGGAGCGGCGCGATCACCGCAAGCTCGGGCGCGAACTCGATCTGTTTCACTTCCAGGACGAGGCGCCGGGGCTGATCTTCTGGCACCCGAAAGGCTGGGCGATCTGGCAGGCGGTCGAACAGTACATGCGGCAGGTCTATCGCGACAACGGCTACCAGGAGGTGAAGGCACCCCAGATCCTCGACCGCTCGCTGTGGGAGAAGTCCGGGCACTGGGAGAAGTACCGCGAGAACATGTTCACGACCGAGTCGGAGAACCGGTACTACGCGCTGAAGCCGATGAACTGCCCGGGCCACATCCAGATCTTCAACGCCAACCTGCACAGCTATCGCGAACTGCCGCTGCGCTACGGCGAGTTCGGCGCCTGCCACCGCAACGAGCCGTCGGGTTCTCTGCACGGCATGATGCGTGTGCGCGGCTTCACGCAGGACGACGGGCACATCTTCTGCACCGAGGAGCAGATCCTAGACGAGTGCGTCGCCTACACCGCGCTGCTGCAGAAGGTCTACAAGGACTTCGGGTTCGAGCACATCCTGTACAAGGTGTCGACACGGCCGGCGCAGCGGATCGGATCGGACGAAAGCTGGGACCGTGCAGAAAGTGCGCTGATGGAGTCGTTGCGCCGCTCCGGGGTCGAGTTCGCGATCAGCCCCGGCGACGGCGCCTTCTATGGGCCCAAGATCGAATACACGCTGAAGGACGCGATCGGCCGCGAATGGCAGTGCGGGACCATGCAGGTCGACTTCCAGATGCCGGGCCGTCTCGGCGCCGAATACGTGGCCGAGGACAACACGCGCAAAGTGCCGGTCATGCTGCACCGGGCCATCATCGGTTCGATGGAGCGTTTCATCGGCATGCTGATCGAAAATCATGCGGGCGCGATGCCGCCATGGCTGGCGCCGGTCCAGGTCGCGGTCGCCAACATTTCGGAACACCAACTGACTTACGCAGGTGATGTTGCGCAAACGCTGAAAAAACAAGGCTTTAGGGTCGAAGCCGATTTGCGCAACGAAAAGATCACTTATAAAATTCGCGCCCTTGCACTGCAAAAGGTTCCTTACATCCTCGTGGTCGGGGACAAGGAAATGCAGGCGGGACAGGTGGCCGTGCGGGCCCGCGGAGGCGTTGATCTCGGGGTCATGCCCCAAGAGAACTTTGCGGCGCGACTCGCAGAAGATGTCGCGCAGCGGCGCAACGTGGGCGGCACGGCTTAGTTTTCTTTCTATATCTGGAGTCACAAACCATCGCTCAGGATCGTTCGCATCGGCTGAATCGAGAAATCACGGCCCCTGAAATCCGGCTGTCGGGCGTCAACAACGAGCCGCTTGGCATTGTCAGCGTCGCAGAAGCGTTGCGGCTGGCCGAGGAAGCCGATGTCGACCTGGTCGAAATCGCGCCCACTGCATCGCCGCCGGTCTGTCGCCTGATGGACTACGGCAAGTTCAAGTATCAGGAGCAGAAGAAGGCACACGAGGCTAAGCTGAAGCAGAGGGTCATCGAGGTCAAGGAAATCAAGTTCCGCCCGGCGACTGATGATCACGATTACCAGACCAAGGTGCGCAAGCTGCACGAGTTCCTCGAAGAGGGCGACAAGGCCAAGGTCACGATGCGGTTCCGCGGGCGCGAAATGGCACACCAGGAACTGGGACTGAAACTGCTGGAGCGCGTGAAGGCGGACCTGCAGGAGGTGAGCCAGGTCGAAGCGATGCCAAAGCTGGAAGGTCGCCAGATGATCATGGTGCTGGCGCCGAAGAAGAAGAAGTAGGTTTCAGCGTGGCGCGCCGCTTGGTCGGCGGCGCGCTGCGATCACAAGTGAAGGCAGGCCTGGAAGTCTCCTCGGGGAGCGCCTGCCGTCATCAAAGAAAGGAGGGCATATGCCCAAGATGAAGACCAAGAAAAGCGCCGCAAAGCGCTTTGTGGTCCGCAACAGCGGATCGATCAAGCGGGGACAGGCGTTCAAGCGCCATATCCTCACCAAGAAGACCACCAAGTCCAAGCGTCACCTGCGCGGCCCGGTGGAACTGCACAAGTCCGACGTCGAGTCCGTGCGTCGGATGCTGCCCTACGCGTAAGGAGACACCATGCCTCGAGTCAAACGTGGCGTGACCGCGCGCGCGCGGCACAAGAAGGTCCTGTCGGCGGCCAAGGGCTACACGCAGCGGCGCAAGAGCGTCTTCCGCGTCGCCAAGGAAGCGGTGATGAAAGCGGGGCAGTACGCGTACCGCGATCGCCGCAACCGCAAGCGCGTGTTCCGCTCGCTGTGGATCGCGCGCATCAACGCGGCGGTGCGCGAGCAGGGCATGTCGTACTCGGCTTTCATCGCCGGGCTAAAGAAGGCGGCGATCGAAATGGACCGCAAGGTTCTGGCCGACATGGCAGTTCTGGACAAGCCGGCTTTTGCGGCGATCGTCGACAAGGTCAAGTCCAGCCTCGCCGCCTGATACCCCTGCGCCCTGCAGGGGCGCCGCGGTCCGACAAAACGGGGCCTGGCCTTGCCGGCGGGCCCCGTTTTTCGTTTGGGAAACCGATGGAACGACTCGAACAACTGATAGATGAAGCGCGTGCGGCATTCGCCGCGGTCGACCAGCCTGCCGCTCTGGAGAACGAGAAGGCTCGCTTTCTCGGCAAGAACGGCAGCGTCACCGAACTGCTGAAGCAGCTGGGCAAGCTCGCGCCTGAAGAGAAGCGTGCCCAGGGTGCGCGCATCAACGCTGCAAAGGAAGCGATCGAGCGCCTGCTGGTCGAGCGCCGGACGCAACTGGCGGAGGCGACCCTGAACGCTCGCCTGGCACAGGAGTCGATCGACGCGACGCTGCCGGGCCGCCAGCGCAGCGCCGGCGGCATTCATCCTGTCGTGCGGACGTGGATGCGGGTCGAGGAGATCTTCGGCTCGATCGGCTTCGACGTCGCGGACGGACCGGAAATCGAAACCGACTGGTTCAACTTCACGGCGCTGAACAATCCGCCCAACCATCCGGCGCGGTCCATGCAGGACACGTTCTACGTCGACATGAAGGGCAGCGACGGTCTGCCGTTGAACCTGCGTACCCACACCTCGCCGATGCAGGTCCGCTATGCACGGATGCATCGGCCGCCGATCAAGGTGATCGCGCCCGGACGCACGTACCGCGTCGATTCGGACGCCACGCATTCACCGATGTTTCACCAGGTCGAGGGCCTGTGGATCGACGAGGACGTGAGCTTCGCCGACCTGAAGGGCGTGTATACGGATTTCCTGCGCCGCTTCTTCGAGAGTGACGACCTGCAGGTGCGCTTTCGGCCATCGTTCTTCCCGTTCACGGAGCCGTCGGCCGAGATCGACATGATGTTCACCAGCGGTTCGAACAAAGGCAAGTGGCTGGAGATCTCGGGTGCCGGCCAGGTGCATCCGACGGTGGTGCGCAACTTCGGACTGGATCCGGAGAAGTACATCGGCTTCGCCTTCGGGTCAGGACTCGAGCGCCTGACGATGCTGCGCTATGGCGTCGACGACCTGCGCCTTTTCTTCGAAGGCGATCTGCGTTTTCTGTCGCAGTTCAACTGAGCCGGAGAGCGAAGATGCAATTCTCGGAACAGTGGCTGAGAACGTACGTAAACCCGCCGATCGGCAGCGACGAGCTTGCGCATCGGCTCACGATGGCTGGCCTCGAGGTCGAAGGCAACGAGCCGGTTGCGCCCCCATTCAGCCACGTGGTGGTATCCCGCGTGCTGACGGTCGCCCGGCATCCCAATGCCGACAAGCTCACGGTCTGCGAGGTCGATGCAGGTGCCGATCGAATCCTGAACATCGTCTGCGGCGCACCGAACGTTGTGCCGGGGATCCGGGTGCCCTGCGCACTGGTTGGAGCGGTGCTGCCGGGGGATTTCCGCATCAAGATCGCGACGATGCGCGGCGTCGAGTCGCAAGGCATGCTTTGCTCGGCGCGGGAGCTGGGTCTGTCGGAGGACCATAGCGGACTGATGATCCTCGCCGACGATGCCCCGATCGGCCGCGACGTGCGCGACCACCTCGGTCTCGACGACCGCAAGCTGACGATCAAGCTGACGCCCAACCGGGGGGATTGCCTCAGCGTGGTGGGGGTCGCACGCGAGGTGGCCGCCATCACCGGCGCTCCACTGGCCATGCCCGGAATCGAGGCGATCAAGCCGACGATAAGCGATCGGTTGCCGGTCGCGATCGACGCGCCCGATCTGTGCGGGCGCTTCTCCGGACGCATCGTCCGGGGGCTGAACGCGGCGGCGCCGACGCCCGAGTGGATGAAACAGCGCCTGGAACGCAGCGGCCAGCGGCCGATCTCGGCACTGGTCGACATCTCCAACTACGTGATGCTCGAGCTCGGAAGGCCGTCGCACATCTTCGATCTCGACAAGGTGCACGGCGGTCTGACCGTGCGCTGGGGCCGCCCGGGCGAGCGGGCCGAATTGCTGAACGGCCAGACGGTCGAGGTCGACAAAGACGTCGGCGTGATCGCCGACGAGGAGCGAATCGAAGCGCTGGCCGGCGTGATGGGGGGCGAGCCCACGGCAGTGTCTCTGTCGACCCGCAACATCTACATCGAAGCGGCGTTCTGGTGGCCCGAGTCCATCCAGGGCCGCGCGCGACGCTTCAACTTCTCGACCGATGCAGCGCACCGCTTCGAGCGCGGCGTCGATTTCTCCACCACCGTCGATCACATCGAGGTCATCACGCATCTCGTGCTTTCGAGTTGCGGCACGGACCAGACCCGGGTCGGGCCGATCGACGACCAGATCGTTCGTCTGCCTCAGCGAAAGCCGGTGCGGATGCGCGGGGATCGATGCCGCAAGGTGCTCGGAGTGCCGATCAGCGAAGAGGAGATCGAGAGCGTATTCCGCCGCCTGGGCCTTTCATGCACGCGCGGTGAAGACGAGTTTCTGGTGACGCCGCCGCCGTACCGCTTCGATCTGGAGATCGAAGAAGACCTGGTCGAGGAAGTGGCCCGGCTGTGGGGATTCGACCGTATTCCTGCGCACCCTCCGCGCACGCGGGCCGCGATGCGTGCGACGTCGGAAGGGCGTCGGTCGCCACACGCCCTGCGGCGCGAAATGGCGCATGCCGGTTATCAGGAACTGGTGAATTTCTCGTTCGTCGACCCCGCGTGGGACGAAGACTTCGGCGGCAAAGGTGCTCCGATTCGGGTCCTGAACCCGATCGCCGTGCAGATGGCCGTCATGCGCAGGTCGCTGATCGGAGGCCTCGTTTCGATCCTGAAGTACAACCTGAACCGCAAGGCGAATCGCGCGCGGGTCTTCGAGCTTGGCCGGGTGTTCCTGCGCAATCCTGCCCAGGCGGACGGCGCACTGGCGGTCGCAGGGACGGAACAGCCGCTGCGCATCGGCGGCCTGGCATATGGGCTGGCGGTGGACGAACAGTGGGGTGAAAGCAAGCGCGACGTCGACTTCTTCGATGTCAAGGGCGACATCGAACGTCTGATCGGCAACCGCTCCGCGCGCTTCGTCGCGGCGGCTCATCCGGCGCTGCATCCAGGGCGCGCAGCGCGAATCGAACTCGAGGGCCGCAGCATCGGCTGGGTCGGCGAACTTCATCCTCGCTGGCAGCAGAAATACGAACTGCCGAAGGCGCCGATCCTCTTCGAACTCGACGTCGAGCCGTTGCTTGCGGTTCGCGTGCCGGCTGCTTCGACCGTGGCGCGCTTTCCCGCCGTCGTGCGCGACATCGCGTTGCTCGTCGATGAGAAGGTCGAGGTGCAAGCGATCGTTGATGCAGTGCAGGCGCTACGACAGTCGGATGAGCGCCTTTCATCGCTGCGGGAGTTCCGCCTGTTCGACGTTTACCGGGCGCCCATCGCAGATTCAAGCAAAGTCGCGGGAGTAGGCGCTAACGCTTTGTTAAATAAAGAGAAAAGTCTTGCGTTCCGTGTCGTTCTGCAAGATACTGAACGCACTCTGAGCGATATGGACGTTGACGCCTCGATCGCGGTGCTGGTTGCAGGACTGACCGTACAGATCGGCGCGAGGCTTCGACAGTGAGATCGATGCAAAACGAATCGGATCTGCCGGCTCTGAAGCTTGCAGAGGTTGCGCCGACAACCTCGGCCCGGCAGGCGCGTGAGAGCAGGACCATAACGAAGGCCGAGCTCGCCGATGCGTTGTTCGAAAGGCTCGGCCTGAACAAGCGCGAAGCGAAGGACATGGTCGACGCTTTCTTCGACGAGATTCGCGCGGCGCTCGAACGGGGCGAATCGGTCAAGCTCTCCGGTTTCGGAAATTTCCAGTTGCGCGACAAGCCGCAGCGGCCGGGCCGCAACCCGAAGACGGGCGAAGAGATCGCCATCACGGCGCGGCGCGTCGTGACGTTTCATCCGAGTCAGAAGCTCAAGGCCGCGGTGTCCGTCGCAGGCGACGATCGGTAAGCCACGAGGCCGGCGTAGTTCGAAAGCGCCTGCAACCGCGGAGCCATCGAGTAAGCCATGCAAAGGAGCGACAGCAATCATCATGCGGGCAGCGCGTTGCCGGCGATTCCGGCGAAGCGTTATTTCACGATCGGAGAAGTCAGCGACCTGTGCGGCGTCAAGCCGCACGTGCTGCGCTACTGGGAACAGGAATTCACGCAGCTGAAGCCGATCAAGCGGCGCGGCAACCGCCGCTATTACCAGCACCACGAGGTGCTGCTGGTGCGGCGCATCCGCGAACTGCTTTATGAGCAGGGGTTCACGATCAGCGGCGCGCGCAACCGGCTCGACGAAGGCGGTCGCCCAGGCCGCGGAGCGAACGGACGCATCGACGCCGCAGATCCGGCACCGAGCCTCATGGAACTGCGGGCGGAAATCGAAGCGATCCGCGCATTGCTGCGCAATGAGTGAAGAAGCGCGCGTGTACAATGCCGCGCGTTCGGGGCGTAGCGCAGCCTGGTAGCGCACTTGCATGGGGTGCAAGGGGTCGCGAGTTCGAATCCCGCCGCCCCGACCAAGCGGTCACCCGGAGAAGGCCGGTGCGCGCGCAGCGCGCACCGGCCACTTCATTTCTGTGATGCGGATTCTCGTTTCGAACGACGACGGTTATCTCGCTCCCGGCTTGGCCGCGCTGGTCGACGCGGTCCGCCCGTTTGGCGAAGTGTTCGTGGTCGCACCCGAACAGAACCACAGCGGCGCGAGCAACTCGCTGACTCTGTCACGACCATTGACGGTACAGCGCGCAGCCAACGGCTTCACCTACGTCAACGGAACGCCGACCGATTGCGTCCATGTCGCGCTGACCGGATTGCTCGAGCAACGGCCCGATCTCGTCGTCTCGGGCATCAACAACGGGCAGAACATGGGCGACGACACGATCTACTCGGGCACGGTCGCTGCCGCGATGGAGGGCTACCTGTTCGGGATTCCGTCCATCGCGTTCTCGCTGGTCAACAAGGGCTACGAGCATCTCGACAGCGCGCGGAAGATCGTGGAGGAGATCCTCGCGCATTGGTGCGCGCAGCCGTTTGCGGCACCGACGCTGCTGAACGTCAACATCCCGAATCTGCCGCGCGCGCAGATGCGTGGCATACGCTGCACTCGGCTCGGCAAGCGACATCCGTCGGAGCCGGTGATCCAGGCCCGGAACCCGTACGGTGAACCGATCTACTGGGTCGGCCCGTCCGGAAGCGCGCGCGACGCTGGCCCCGACACGGACTTCCACGCCACCGCGAACGGCTACGTATCGGTGACGCCGTTGCAGATCGATCTCACCCACACGGAGCAGCTTCCACAGGTCGCCCAATGGCTGTCGCGCGTCCGCAGCTGAAGTCGCCGTCCGCGTCGACACCGAATCCGGGGCTGGCATCCGAGCGCGTGCGTGCGCGCATGGTGGAGCGCCTGCGCGAGCAGGGCATCGCCGATGCGCGCGTCCTCGACGCGATGGATTGGGTGCCCCGGCATCTCTTCGTCGACGCAGCGCTCGCGAGTCGTGCATACGAGGACACCGCATTGCCGATCGGCCTGGGCCAGACGATCTCGCGGCCGTACAGTGTCGCGCGCATGGCCGAGCTTGCGCTCGAGGGACTGGCCACGCCGGACGCGGCCAAGGCACTGGAGATCGGCACCGGCTGCGGCTACGCATCGGCGGTCCTCGCACGTCTGTTTGGCACAGTTCTGTCGGTCGAGCGGATGCGCCCGTTGCATGAACTGGCGCGACGGAACCTGCGCCCGCTTCGGTTGCCCAACGTGCGGCTCGTTTACGGCGATGGTCGCGACGGCATTGCGAGTGAGGCACCGTTCGATGTGATCCTGGCCGCCGCTGCCGGCGCGCGAGTTCCGCCGGCATGGATCGAGCAGTTGAAGCCTGGCGGCCGGATCGTTGCGCCGGTCGTCACGGCTTCGCAAGGGGATGAACAAGAATTGAAAGTGCTCACAAAAGACGCGGCTGGTCGCGTGTCGGAGAGGGCGGTTCAGTCCGCCCGGTTCGTGCCTTTGCGTTCCGGAACCAGATGACCAGGATGGCCAGCGAGATGAATGGGATGCAGCATCGAATCTTTGGCGGCGGCGCAGCGGTGTTGCTCGCGCTGTTTTTGTCCGCATGCTCGACGACGGGCGTTCGTCAGGCTCCGATCGTGGACAGGACGGGAGCGCAGGGAGCAGGTGCGCCGGCAACCGAATCGACCGCCGCGGCGACGACGGCACGCGAGGCGCGCGATGGCATCTACGTCGTGCAGAAGGGCGACACGCTGCGCGACATCGCGGCGTCGTTCGGCCGCGATGCAAAGGACATCGCCCGCTGGAACAACCTCGATGATCCGAACAAGCTGCGCGTCGGACAGGAACTGCGGGTGATCCCGCCGGCGGAAGCGGCAGTCGCCTCGCCGGTTTCCCCGACGACGAGCGCGCAATCCCGTCCGTTGACGACTCCCGCACCGGGCGCGACACCGGGTGCGGCAGCTCCACCGGCCGGTGCCGCGCCGACTCCGCCGCCTGCGGCAACGGGCGAGACTGCGCTGACCTGGGCGTGGCCCGTGACTGGGCGCGTCATCGAGAAGTTCGACGAGAAGCGCAACAAGGGAATCGACATCGCCGCGCGCGAGGGTGATCCGGTGCTCGCTGCGTGCGACGGCAGCGTCGTCTATAGCGGCAGCGGACTGCGCGGCTACGGCAATCTCGTGATCGTCAAGCACAACGACGAATACATTTCCGCGTACGCGCACAATCGGCAGATCCTGGTCAAGCAGGGCCAGACCGTGAAGCGCGGGCAGCGCATCGCCGAAGCCGGAATGACGGACGCCAAGTCCCCGAAGCTTCACTTCGAGATCCGGCGCAGCGGAAAGCCGGTCGACCCGTTGCTGTATCTGCCGCCGCGCTGAAGCCGGGCCGCGCCGCATCGTGACGCCGACCCTGGTTTTCGACATCGAGACGGTGCCCGATATCGCCGGGCTGCGTCGCCTGCGGCCGCAACGGGCCGCGCTGCCGGATGCCGAGGTGGCGGCGCAGGCGTTCGCGGAGCGGCGCGAAAAGACCGGCAGCGACTTCCTGCCGCTTCATCTTCATCGCGTGGTGGCCATCGGCTGCGCATTTCGCGATGAACAGGGCTTCCGCGTGCGTTGCCTCGGGGCCGAGCAGGACGACGAGGCCAAGCTGATTCAGGACTTCTTCAAGCTCATCGACCGCTACACGCCGCAACTGGTGAGCTGGAATGGGGGCGGATTCGACCTTCCCGTACTGCACTACCGCGGCCTCATTCATGGAGTCAGCGCTCCGCGCTACTGGGAAATGGGGGAAGAGGAGCGCGACTTCAAATGGAACAACTACATCAGTCGCTATCACACCCGACATCTTGACCTGATGGACCTGCTGGCCTTGTATCAGCCGCGCGCCAGCGCTCCGCTGGACGATCTGGCCAAGCTTGCCGGATTCGCCGGCAAGCTCGGGCTGGACGGCAGCAAGGTCTGGGATTCCTTCGCGGCGGGGCGGATCGCGGAGATACGCAATTACTGCGAAACGGATGTCGTCAACACGTACCTGATCTACTGTCGCTTCCAGAAGATGCGGGGCGTGCTGAGCGCCGCGGCCTATCACGCGGAAATCGAGACGGTGCGGGCGGCGCTGCAGACGGCCGGCGCCTCGCACTGGGTCGAGTATCTGGCCGCGTGGCCGGCGCACTGACACTGAGAATGCGCGAAAGGCTGGTTCTTTCGATCGACTCGCTCGATCTGGAGGGGCGCGGTGTCGCGCGCCACGAGGGCAAGGTCGTGTTCGTCGAGGGCGCGCTGCCGGGCGAGGAGGTCGAAGCCGAGCGCATCCGGTCGAAGGCGCGCTACGAAACGGCGCGCGCGCTGAACGTGCGGCGAGAGAGCGTGATGCGCGTGGCGCCGCGGTGTCCGCATTTCGGGCTGCATCCGGGTGCCTGCGGGGGGTGTTCGATGCAGCACCTCGAACCGCGCGCGCAGGTCGCGCTCAAGCAGCGCGCACTCGAGGACACGCTCTGGCACCTGGGCAGAGTTCGACCGGAGCATCTGCTGCGGCCGGTCGTGGGACCGTGCTGGCACTATCGGCAGCGGGCGCGAATGACGGTGCGCGACGTTCCCGCAAAGGGCGGGGTGCTGGTGGGTTTCCACGAGCGCGCGCGCAGCTTCGTAGCCGACATGACGACCTGCGCCGTGTTGCCGGTCCGTATCGCGGATCTGCTGCTGCCATTGCGCGTGCTCGTCGGATCGCTTTCGCTGCGCAACCGGTTGCCCCAGATCGAAATCGCGATTTCCGGCCCGCGCGCCGAAACGGTCGTGCTCGTCCTGCGGATTCTGCAGCCGCTGAACGGCGACGATCTGCGCCGGTTGCGGGCGTTTGGAAGCGAGCACGACGTTTCCCTGTGGGTGCAGAGCGGCGGACCCGAATCGGCGCTGCCGCTGGACCCGAGCGACACGCGACGCCTGACGCTTTCGCTGCCGGAGTTCGGCGTGACGATCCCTTTCCTGCCGACCGACTTCACGCAGGTGAATCACCAGATCAACGAGGTTCTGGTGCGTCGGGTGATGCGGCTGCTCGATCCGGGGCCGCGCAGCCGTGTGCTGGACTTCTTCTGCGGGCTGGGCAACTTCACCTTGCCGGTGGCGACACGCGCAGCGAGGGTGGTCGGTCTCGAGGGGAACCCGGGCCTGGTCGACCGTGCACGCCAGGCCGCACACGACAATGAGCTTTCGACGGCAGCCGAATTCGAGTCGTGCAACCTGTTCGAATGGACCACCGACGACTGGCGGCGCGTGACGCTGCGCCTCGGCGGCGTGGACCGGGTCCTGATCGATCCGCCGCGGGAAGGTGCGCAGGCGATCGCGCGAAGTCTGGCGGCAGCGAAGGATCGCCCCGAGCGCGTTGTCTACGTCTCCTGCAACCCGGCCACGCTGGCCCGGGACGCCGCGATTCTCGTGCACGAGGGCGGCTGGAAACTGCAGTCCGCTGGCGTGGTCAACATGTTTCCGCACACCTCGCACATCGAATCGATGGCGGTGTTCCTCGGCGAGGGATGACCAGCGCGGGTCGCAGCGTGGGCCGGCGGCGTGCTAAAATTTTTTGTTAATTCCGCGCCGTAACGCCTTCATTTATCGAGGATTTTTCAAGGTTTGCCGACCTCGGTCCGGCGCTGATTGCCGGAAAGCCGCCGGCTCTGCCAGTTTGGACCTACGACCCACCGCGAGCGAAGACAAATGACTGTTGAACGAACCCTGTCGATCATCAAGCCCGACGCAGTTGCCAAGAACGCGATCGGTCAAATCCTGGCGCGCTTCGAGGCCGCCGGACTCAAGATCGTTGCCGCACGCATGATGCATCTTTCGCGCCGCGACGCCGAGTCGTTCTACGCAGTGCATCGCGAGCGACCCTTCTTCAAGGATCTGGTTGATTTCATGGTTTCCGGTCCGATCATGGTGCAAGTGCTCGAAGGCGACAACGCGATTGCGCGCAATCGCGAACTGATGGGGGCGACGGATCCCAGGAAGGCCGCGCCGGGAACGATCCGCGCCGACTTTGCAGCGAGCATCGACGCGAACGCGGTGCATGGGTCGGACGGGCCCGACACGGCGCGCAACGAGGTGGCGTTCTTCTTTCCGTCGATGAACATCCACTCGCGCTGAGCGTCGTTCATCGGCGCCGCAACGATGGATCGAATCAACCTGCTCGGGCTGGACGCGGCTGCGTTGAAGGCGTTCGTCGAAAGTCTCGACGAACGTGCCTTTCGCGCGCGCCAGCTATCGCGCTGGATCCATCGGCGCGGGGCAGGCGAGTTCGAGGCGATGAGCGATCTGGCGAAGTCGCTGCGCGCAAAGCTGGTGCAACGGGCCGAGATCGCGGCGCTGCCCGTATTGCGGGACGCCGTCTCCGCGGACGGCACGCGCAAATGGCTGCTGGACGTGGGGCAGGGCAATGCGGTCGAGTCGGTGTTCATACCCGAGGAAGAGCGGGGAACTCTGTGCATCTCGACCCAGGCCGGGTGCGCGATGAACTGCAGGTTCTGTTCGACCGGCAGGCAAGGTTTCAATCGCAACCTCACGACGGCCGAGATCGTCGGACAGCTGTGGATGGCCGAGCATGCGCTGCGCGCGGACCTGGGCGTCAGCGCCGAGCATGAGCGCGTAATCAGCAACGTCGTAATGATGGGCATGGGGGAACCGCTGCAGAACCTCGACGCCGTCGTTCCCGCATTGCGACTGATGCTCGACGACGACGCCTATGGCCTGTCGCGGCGGCGCGTCACGGTGTCGACGTCGGGTCTCGTGCGGCAGATGGACAAGCTGGCCGAGCAATGTCCGGTTGCGCTGGCCGTGTCGCTGCATGCGTCCAACGACGCACTGCGTGACCAGCTCGTGCCATTGAACCGCAAGCACCCCTTGCGCGAGCTGATGGCAGCATGCCGCCGGTATCTGCGCCGCGCGCCGCGCGATTTCATCACCTTCGAGTACGTGATGCTCGACGACATCAACGACGCCGACGCACACGCGCGCGAGCTGGTGCACCTCGTCGCCGATGTGCCGTGCAAGTTCAATCTGATTCCGTTCAATCCATTTCCCGGCTCCGGGCTCGCCCGTTCGGCGCCGGAGCGAATACGCGCGTTCGCGCAGATTCTGATCGACGCCGGCATCGTGGTCACGACGCGGAAGACGCGCGGTGACGACATCGATGCGGCGTGTGGCCAGCTCGCGGGTGAGGTCAAGGACCGCACGCGCTTGCAGGAACGGCGGGCGAAACAGATGCCGATTGTGGTTTCGACCTGAGCGAGGCGGCATGAGACTGGCGACGGCAATCCTGTGCGTGGCGACTGGTGGGTGGCTCGCCGCCGCGTGCACGACCACGACCACGGTGAACGGGGTCCCCGTGCCCGAGGCGAGTGCGTCTGCGCCGCAGCCCGAAGCCAATCCACGGCGGCGTGCAGAGATCCGCCTGCAGCTGGCGGCAGGCTATTACCAGAAGGGTCAACTGTCCGTCGCGCTCGACGAAGTCCGGCGCGCGTTGTCGATCGATCCGAACTACGCGCCGGCCCACTCGATGCTCGGCTTGATCTATCTCGACCTCGGCAACCGACGGGACGCCGACGCGAGCTACGCGCAGGCACTGCGCTTGGAACCGGACAATCCCGAGATCCAGAACAACCATGGCTGGTATCTGTGCCAGACCGGACGCGAACGCGAAGCGCTGGAATTCTTCGAGCGTGCTGCGTCCAACCGCCTCTATCGCACGCCGGCACTGGCGATGCAGAACGCGGGCCTGTGCATGCTGCGGATCAAGGACACTCAGGCGGCCGAGTCCTTCCTGCGCCGTTCGTTCGAGCTGGATGCATCGAATCCGATCGTGAAGTATCAACTTGCGCGGCTGTATCTGGCGAACCACCAGGTCGATCGCGCGGGCTTCTACTACGGTCTGCTCGAGAAGGGGCCGAACGCGCCGGCGGCCGTCCTGTGGCTTGGGATCCGGATCGCGCACGCGAAGGCGGATCCGCGCCAGGAGCGGCAGCTTGCAGACGAATTGCGGCGTCGCTTTCCGGAGTCGCCGGAAACGGCGGCACTGGCGCGTGGTGCCTACGATGAATGAAGGCGTGCCGACCGCCGCGGACGAGGGCGCTCGCCGCCCCGCCGCCGACGCGCCGTCCTTCGGCAGGCAACTGGCCGAGGCGCGCAAGGCGATGTCGCTGTCGGTGAGCGACATGGCAGCTCGGCTGCGCATCAGTCCGAAGCAGGTCACGGCGATCGAGGATGAAAACTTCGCCGCGCTGCCGGGTCCTGCGTACGTGCGCGGTTTTGTGCGCAACTATGCGAAAGAGGTGCGACTCGACGCGGCGCCGCTGATCGAAGCGCTGAATCGGCGACTGGAGCCCGCGGTTGCCGAGGACGTTCCCGCGCGCGGACCTTCCCCGCTGGTGCGCGCGGTCGAGCGTGAACGGATGTCGCGCGCGCTGGTGATCGTCGGCGCCGTCATCGCATTGATCGTGTTCGCCATCGTCGGTTGGATCAGCACCCGGCCGATGCGTCAGGCCGTTTCGACCCCGACGCCGGACAAGGCCTCCGCGATGCCGACGCCGACGACTGCAAGTGCAGGAAGGGCGGGGATCGACACCGTGCCGGCTGCCGCTCCGGTTCCGTCCGGACCCGCAGCCGCGGCTGAGAGCGCTGCGCCGGCGAACGCTGCCGCGCCCATCGCCGAGCCGGGTGCACTCCGTTTCGGGTTTCGCGGCCCTTCCTGGGTCGAAGTGACGCAGCAGGACGGAACCGTGCTGATGTCGCAGAACAACCTGGCCGATACCGAGCAGATCGTGCGGGGCCAGCCACCATTCCAGATCGTCATCGGCAATGCATCGGCGGTATCGCTCGAATACGGAGGCAAATCGATCGATCTGAAACCGGTGACAAGCGCGGGCAATGTCGCGCGCCTGAGCTTGCCATAGCGAAGCAAGCATGAATCAGCCGGTCGAAACCTGGAACTGTCTGCCAACGCACGCGGCGCCGGCCGCGCGGCGCAGGACGCGGCTCGTGCGGGTCCGCTGGGGTGATCGTGAGGTGCAGATCGGCGGCCAGCAGCCCGTCGTGGTGCAGTCGATGACCAATACCGACACATCCGATTGCATCGCAACGGCAATCCAGGTCAAGGAACTCGCGCAAGCCGGTTCGGAAGTGGTCCGGATCACGGTCAACTCGCCGGAAGCGGCGTCCGAAGTCGGCGCGATCCGTGAACAGCTCGACCGCATGGGTGTCGACGTGCCGCTCGTGGGCGATTTTCACTACAACGGCCACAAGCTGCTCGCTGACCATCCGGCCTGCGCGCAGGCCTTGTCCGCGTATCGGATCAACCCGGGCAATGTCGGTCGCGGAGCGAAGCGCGATGACAATTTTGCGCGGATGATCGAAATCGCTTGCCGTTTCGACAAACCGATCCGCATCGGCGTGAACTGGGGTTCGCTCGACCAAGAGTTGCTGGCGCGGATGATGGACGAGAACGCGGCGCGCACGACGCCATGGGACGCGGGCGCCGTGCTGCGTGAAGCGCTGGTGCGTTCTGCGATCGACAGCGCGCAGCGGGCCGAACAGCTCGGCCTGCGTGGCGACATGATCGTGCTGTCGGCGAAGGTGAGCGGGGTGCAGGACCTGATTGCTGTCTACCGCGAGCTTTCGCATCGCTGCGACTACCCGCTTCATCTGGGTCTGACGGAAGCCGGCATGGGCAGCAAGGGCATCGTGGCTTCGACCGCCGCGCTGGCGGTCCTGCTGCAGGAAGGAATCGGCGACACGATCCGCGTTTCCCTGACTCCGGCGCCCGGCGAGCCGCGCACGAAGGAAGTCGAAGTCGCCCAGCAGATCCTGCAGACGATGGGACTGCGCGCCTTCGCGCCGCAGGTGATCGCCTGCCCCGGTTGCGGCCGCACCACGAGCACGTACTTCCAGGAATTGGCGGAGAAGATCCAGAACTACCTGCGCGAGCAGATGCCGGGTTGGCGACAGCGCTATCCGGGCGTGGCGTCGATGAACGTCGCCGTGATGGGCTGCGTTGTCAATGGGCCGGGCGAAAGCAAGCACGCGAACGTCGGAATCTCCCTGCCCGGTACCGGGGAGCAGCCGGTCGCGCCGGTGTTCGTCGACGGCGTGCGCACCGTCACCTTGAAGGGAGACTCGATCGCCGAAGAGTTCCAGGCGATCGTCGCCGACTACGTGCAGCGCAGGTACGCGCGGGTCGGGAGCTAGGCCATGGGCAAGAAGCTTTCCGGCGTGCGCGGAATGAACGATGTGCTCCCGGCGGACGCTCCGCTGTGGGAATGGTTCGAGGCGCGCGTGGCCGACTGGCTGCGCAGCTACGGCTATCAGCAGATCCGCACGCCGATCGTCGAGTACACGGAACTGTTCGTGAAGGGCATCGGCGAGGTCACCGACATCGTCGAGAAGGAGATGTATTCCTTCGAGGACAAGCTGAACGGCGAGCACCTGACCCTTCGGCCCGAGTTCACCGCCGGCGTGATCCGCGCCGCGATCGAGCACAACCTGACCTACGACGCGCCGCGCCGCGTTTGGTCGATGGGGCCGGTATTTCGCCACGAGCGCCCGCAGCGCGGCCGCTACCGGCAGTTTCACCAGGTCAACGTCGAGGCACTGGGCTTTGCCGGCCCCGACATCGATGCGGAAATGCTGCTGATGCTGGCGCGGCTGTGGAAGATCTTCGGCATCGAGCGGGTGCGGCTCGAGCTGAACTGCCTGGGCCAGGCCGACGAGCGCGCGCGTCACCGTGCCGACCTGATTGACTACCTGTCACGCCACGAGTCGCGGCTCGACGAAGATGCGCGGCGGCGGCTGCATACAAACCCGCTGCGCATCCTCGACACCAAGAATCCGGCGCTGGCGGAGATCGTCGCGGGCGCGCCGCGCATCACCGATTACCTCGGCGATGCGTCACGCGCGCACTTCGACGGATTGCAGGCGCTGCTGGCGGAGGCCGGCATCGGATATACGGTCAATCCGCGCATGGTGCGCGGGCTCGACTACTACAACCTCACGGTATTCGAGTGGATCACCGACGCGCTTGGTGCGCAGGGCACGTTGTGCGGCGGCGGTCGCTACGACCCGCTGATCGAACGGATGGGCGGCAAGCCGACGCCGGGGATCGGCTTCGGCATGGGGATCGAACGCGTGATCGAATTGCTGCGCGAATCGGGCCGCGTTCCGTCGTCCCCCGCCTGCGACATTTATGTGCTGCACCAGGGTGGCGCCACACAGATTCTCGCGATGCGGGCCGCGGAACTGCTGCGCGATGCCGGCCTGGACGTGATCCTGCACATGGGCGAGGGCGGACTGAAGTCGCAGATGCGCAAGGCCGACGCCAGCGGTGCGGAATTCGCGCTGATCGTCGGCGAAGCAGAAGCCGCGCAGCAGGCGGCAGCCGTCAAGGCGCTGCGCGCGCGCGGCGCGGCTGCGCCGTTTGCAAGCCAGAGTGTGCTGCCGCTGGCGCAGATCGGCGATGCGCTGGTGGCCGCGATGGAACAGATTTCAGAGTGAAGGCATAGCCAATGGCATACGATCTGCAGGAACAGGAACAACTGGCCACGATGAAGGCCTGGTGGGAGAAGTACGGCAACTTCATCCTCACGACGGCGACGGTAGTGCTGCTGGCGATTGCAGCATTCAACGGTTGGCGCTGGTACGAGCGGCGCGAAGCGCAGCAGGCAGCAGGCGTCTACGACCAATTGCTGCAAGCGCTCGACCGGAAGGACGCAACCCGGCAGAAAGAGCTTGCCGGGACCATCATTGAAAGATACGCGGGGACCGTGTACGCCTCGATGGCGGCGCTGCAGATGGCAACCGTCTACCACGACGCGGGCGATTCGGCGGCGGCGCGCGCGCAATTGCAGTGGGTGATCGACAAGTCCGGTCACGAGGAGTACACGATGATCGCGCGCGTGCGGCTGGCGGGAGTACTGCTCGACGACAAGGCCTACGACGAAGCGCTGAAGGTGCTTGCGGTCGACGTGCCGCGATCTCACCTGACCGAATTCGCCGATCGGCGTGGCGACGTTCTCGTCGCGCAGAAGAAATTCGACGAGGCGCGCGCCGCCTACAAGGAGGCTCTCGCGGCGGCGGACCCGCAGAATCCCCTGCGCAACCTGATCCAGCTGAAGCTCGATTCGCTCCCGGCGGCGTCATGATGCGATTTGCACCGGGGCCAGCGAAGTTCGCGGTTGCGCTTCTGGCGACCGCCGCCGTGCTTGGCGGCTGCGCGTCGAGCAACCCGCCGCCCAAGCCGACTCCCCTGACTGACATCAAGAGCAGCCTCGACGTGCGCGTGACCTGGCGCGCAGCGGTCGGCAGCGGCCGCGGAACCTTTCTGCAGCCGGCGGTGGTGGAGAACGCGATCTACGCGGCGAACGCCGACGGCGGCCTGGTGCGGGTGGACCCGCAGACGGGGGCGGTTGTATGGCGCCTTTCCATCGACGGACCGATTTCCGCAGGAGTCGGCAGCGATGGCTTCACCGTCGCGGTTGCGACTCCACGGGGCGAGGTGATCGCCTATGGCGCAGACGGCAAGCCGGCGTGGCGCGCGCAGGCAACGAGCGACGTGATTTCGCCGCCGTTGGTGGGGCGCGGCTTGGTGATCGTCCGGTCGACCGACCATCGGATCACCGCGCTCGAGGCCGAATCCGGCAAGCGCCGCTGGACGTACCAGCGGCAAACCCCGCCCCTGACGCTGCGCACATCGAACGAGATGGCGTTTTCGGGGGACAACGTGCTGGTTGGATTCCCCGGTGGCCGCCTGGTGGCGCTCGCATTGAGCAACGGCGCCGCGCGCTGGGAGGCAGTCGTTTCGGAGCCGAAAGGAACGACCGAGGTCGAGCGCCTCGGCGACGTCGTGGGTCCGGTCGCGGCGGATGCGCAGGACGCGTGCGCCGCGTCGTTCCAGGGCCGGGTCATGTGCGCGAACCCGTCGAACGGCAATTTGCGCTGGGCGCGCGAGCTTTCCGCGCGCGCGGGCGTGTCGCTCGGAGAGCGCGCGGTATACGCGGTGGACAGCGGATCGAACGTGCAGGCCTTTGCGCGCGATGGGGCAAGCCTGTGGCGGAACATCAAGTTGGCGTACCGGGACTTGACCACTCCGCTGGCGCTGCGCGACGGAGCGGTCGTCGGCGACCTGGCGGGCTACGTGCATTTCCTCGGCAGCGATGGCGAGTTCGTCGCCCGGGTGCAGATCGATTCGAGCCCGATCGTCGCCCGGCCGCAGCGCTGGGCCGATGGTGTGGTCGTGCTGACCCAGGACGGCACGCTTGCGCTGCTGACGCCGCAGCGCTGAGAGACGGGTCGCCGCGATGAAACCGGTCGTTGCGCTGGTCGGACGGCCGAACGTGGGCAAGTCGACGCTGTTCAATCGCCTGACCCGCACGCGCGATGCGCTGGTGGCGGACTTCCCCGGCTTGACGCGGGACCGCCACTACGGCGACGGTCGCGTCGGCGGGGTCCCCTATGTCGTGATCGATACCGGCGGCTTCGAGCCTCAGGGGGCGTCCGGCATCGCGCGCGAGATGGCGAAGCAGGCCGAACTGGCGATCGCGGAGTGCGACGTCGTCCTGTTCATCGTCGACGGCCGCGAAGGGCTGACGGCGCAGGATCGCCGCATCGCGCAGCGGCTGCGCGAGACCGGACGCCGGATCGTGCTGGTCGTCAACAAGATGGAAGGGCAGGCGGCCGAGGCGAGTGCCGAGTTTCACGAACTCGGACTGGGCGAGCCATACCCGATCTCGGCTGCCCACGGGGACGGCGTGGCAGAGACAATCGAGGTGGCGCTGGCGGGTTTCGCGGTCGAGGAGACCTCGGCTGCCGAGTCCGCGGACGGGAAGCGCATCCGCGTTGCGATCGTCGGACGGCCCAATGTCGGCAAGTCGACCTTGATCAATGCGCTGCTCGGCGAGAACCGCCTGATCGCGTTCGATCAGCCCGGGACAACGCGCGACGCGATCGAGGTCGAGTTCGCCCTTGGCGGCCAGCATTTCGTCCTCGTCGACACCGCGGGACTGCGCCGCAAGGGCAAGGTGTTCGAGACGATCGAAAAGTTTTCCGTCGTCAAGACGCTGCAATCGATCGAGCAGTGCCATGTCGCAGTGCTGCTGCTCGACGGCGCGACCGAGATTGCCGACCAGGACGCACACATCGCCGGCTACATCCTGGAGAAGGGCCGCGCGCTGGTGATCGCGGTCAACAAATGGGACGGCCTGGACGAGTATCAGCGCACCCGGATCAAGCGCGAAGTCGAGCGGAAACTGCACTTCCTGCGCTGGGCGCGCGTGCACTACATTTCGGCGCTGCAGGGCAACGGTCTGGCGGCGGTGATGCGCTCGGTGGCAAACGCGCATGCTGCCGCCTTCTCCAAGCTGCCGACTCCCAAGCTGACTCGAGCCCTGCACGCCGCTGTGGAGCGCCAGATGCCGCCGCGCGCCGGGGCCTCGCGCCCGAAGATGCGTTATGCGCACCAAGGCGGCCAGAATCCGCCGACGATCGTGATCCATGGACGCGGGCTGAATCACGTCGCCGACACGTATCGGCGCTTCCTCGAGGGCTGGTTTCGGGAAATCTTCGATCTGCACGGTACTCCGCTGCGGATCGAGTTCCGCAGCGGGACGAACCCCTACGCCGCGTAAGGCCTAAGCCGGTGGCTACCGTTCAGGCGGACAAACCGGGCTCGCGCCGCCGCGCGGTAGCGTCGGCCGGCCTTTTCCGATAGATTGAATTTTGGCGCGAAGCGCCCATCTAAGCCATGCGTATGAAATGGGCGTCCGCCGTTTTCGAGGCGCCCCGCAAATAGAAGAACCATCGGAGTGCAAATGAGCAACAAAGGGCAACTTCTACAAGACCCGTTCCTGAATGCGCTGCGCAAGGAGCATGTTCCCGTGTCGATCTATCTGGTCAATGGAATCAAGCTGCAGGGCCAGATCGAATCGTTCGACCAGTACGTGGTGCTGTTGCGCAACACCGTGACTCAGATGGTGTACAAGCACGCCATTTCGACGGTCGTGCCGGCGCGACCGGTCAATCTCAGCGCGGAGACGGGCTCCTGACCGTTTTCCAGATCGATTCGGGCCGGGCTGACCGCAACAACCGCGCCCTGCTCGTCAGTGTGACCGTTGGACGCCGCGCCGCGGGCTCGCATGGCCCGCGCGAGGCGCTGGACGAACTGTTTCAGCTGGCGTCCTCTGCCGGATTCGAAATCGGCGACAAGCTGTCCGTACGCCGCGAGCGCCCCGACCCGCAGCACTACATCGGCCGAGGCAAGGTGGAAGAACTGCAGGGCGTGGCGCAGGCGGTGGACGTCGGCGTCGTCATCTTCGACGTGGCGCTGTCGCCGGGGCAGCAGCGCAACCTCGAGCGTGCACTCGGCCGCTGGGTCCTCGATCGCACCGACCTGATCCTCGAGATCTTCGGGCAGCGCGCGAAGAGTCGCGAGGGCAAGTTGCAGGTCGAACTGGCCCAGCTCGAGCATCTGTCGACCCGCCTCGTGCGGGGCTGGACTCACCTGGAGCGTCAGCGCGGCGGACTTGGCAAGACGGGCGGCCCGGGCGAGAAGCAGATCGAGCTCGACCGGCGCATGATCGGCGCCCGGGTGCGCCAGTTGCGCGAGCGCCTGAAAGCGCTGCAGCGCCAGCGCCGCACCCAGCGCCGCGCCCGCGCGCGCGGCGAGGTGTTTTCCGTGTCGCTGGTCGGCTACACCAACGCCGGCAAGTCGACCCTCTTCAATGCACTGACCCGCGCTTCGGTCTACGTGGCCGACCAGTTGTTTGCGACGCTCGACACGACATCACGTCGCTGCTTCGTCGCCGACGGCCTCGAAGTGGTGCTGTCGGATACGGTCGGCTTCATCCGCGGGCTGCCGCATCAGCTCGTCGAGGCTTTCAAGTCGACCCTGGAAGAATCCGTCGAAGCGGACCTGCTGCTGCACGTCGTGGACGCCGCTGCGCCGGAGCACGATGATCAAGTGGCGCAGGTTCAGGCCGTGCTGGAGCAGATCGGAGCCGCAGACGTGCCGCAGCTCATCGTCTACAACAAGGTCGACGCGGTGCCTCGTCCGCCATCGGTCGAGCGCGACCCCTATGGTAGGATTGCGGCCGTTTCTGTCAGTGCCATGACGGGCGCAGGCTTGGATCTCTTGCGTGCGGCGATCGCCGAATGTGCGCAGGGCTCGCGGGCTGGCGCGCCACTCTCCGACTTCGAATCCGCGGCGGCTTCGTCGGCCTGATTGGTTGTGCTTGGTCGGGGTAGAAGAATCTTTCATGTTCCAGGTACCAGGCATTGCGATGTCGCTCAACGACCCGCAGTGGGGCCGCGGCGGCGGCACCGATAACAACAAGGGCAGCAACGAGGATCCGCGACGGCCGGGCAAGCCCGGGGGCGCGGAGGGCCCGCCCGATCTGGACGAGCTCTGGCGCGACTTCAATCGTCGACTGAACAGCCTGTTCGGCAAGCGCGGTGGACGCGGCAATGGCGGCGACGGCGGCCGCGGCGGCGGGTTCCGTCCTGATGCCAAAGGTGCCGGCATTGGCGCGCTGGCGATCGTTGCAGCGCTGTTCGTGGTCTGGATGGGCAGCGGCTTCTACATCGTGCAGGAAGGCCAGGTCGCCGTCGTCACCACCTTCGGCCGTTACACCGAGAGCACGACGGCCGGCTTCCGCTGGCACGCGCCGTGGCCGATCCAGTCGCACGAGACCGTCGATGTGCTGAAGCTGCAGACGGTCGAGATCGGTAGTCGCGGTCGTGCGGACCGGCTCAAAGAGGCTTTGATGCTGACCGATGACGAAAACATCGTCGACATCCATTTCACGGTCCAGTACCGGATCAAGGAAGGCCCGAACGGAGCGCGCGACTTCCTGTTCAACAGCCGCAATCCGACGGAGGCCGTGACGCAGACCGCCGAGTCGGCGATGCGCGAGGTGGTCGGCCGCAAGAAGATGGACAGCGTGCTGTACGAGTCGCGCCAGGAAATCGCCGATCAGGTTCGCGCGCGGATGCAGGAGATGCTGGATCGCTACGGCACCGGAATCCTCGTGTCGGCGGTCGCGATACAGAACGCGCAGCCGCCCGAGCAGGTGCAGGCGGCCTTCGATGACGCAGTCAAGGCATCGCAGGACCGCGAACGGCAGATCAACGAAGGCCAGGCGTATGCGAACGACGTCGTGCCCAAGGCGCGCGGCATGGCGGCGCGGCTGATCCAGGAAGCCGAGGGCTACCGGACCCGGGTGACGGATACCGCGCAGGGTGACGCGGCGCGTTTCCGTCAGATTCTGGTCGAGTACAACAAGGCGCCGGCGATCACGCGCGAGCGCATGTATCTGGAAACGATGCAGCAGGTCTTCAGCAATGTCACGAAGGTGATGGTCGACGCCAAGGGCGGCAACCAACTCCTGTATCTGCCGCTCGACCGCCTGCTGCAGCAGGCGATCAGCGAGTCGGGAACGGGGCCGCGGGTGGTCACGCCGGCCGCGCCCGAGCCGGCGCCGCCGGCGACCAACGAAGCGCGCAGCCGCGACAGTCAGCGCGCGCGTGAGCGCGAAACACGGTAGGGTGAAGATGAACCGGATCGTTGGCACCCTGGTCGGCATCGTCGTCGCGGCGGTGCTTCTGCGTTCGAGCGTCTTCGTGGTCGACCAGCGCCAGTTCGCGATGCTGTTCGCGTTCGGGCAGATCAGGGACGTGATTTCGGAACCCGGCCTGCATTTCAAGCTGCCGCCGCCGTTTCAGAACGTGGTCTATCTGGACAAACGCATCCTGACGATCGACACGCCGCAGACGG
>JBAIYN010000412.1:0-1615 GCA_037915775.1 Burkholderiales bacterium
CCGCCGATCGCGGCGTTGATGCGGATCGCGTTCTCGAATGCGGCGCGCGTGAGAACCTTCGACATCCGCAGGTCCTCGTGCACCATCGCGACGATGCGCCGCCCTGCCATGCGCGCGGTCAGGTTGCGCCGCGCGTCCACCGCGGGATAGGCCGCGTTGCCGGGCAGGCCCATGCCGAGCGCCTCGACCATGCTTGCCATCGTCGATGCGGTGCCCATCGTCATGCAGTGCCCGTGCGAACGGTGCATGCAGCTTTCGGCCTCGAAGAAGTCCGCAATCGGCATCGTGCCGGCGCGCACCGCCTCGCTCATCTGCCACACGCCGGTGCCGGACCCCAGTTCCTCGCCGCGGTACTTTCCCGACAGCATCGGCCCGCCCGATACGCCAATCGCCGGCAGGTCGCAGCTGGCCGCGCCCATCAGCAGTGCGGGCGTGGTCTTGTCGCAGCCCATCAGCAGCACGACGCCGTCGAGCGGATTGGCGCGGATCGACTCTTCCACGTCCATGCTGACCAGGTTGCGGAACAGCATCGTCGTCGGCCGCATCAGCGTCTCGCCGAGCGACATCACCGGAAACTCGAGCGGGAAACCTCCCGCTTCGAGAACGCCCTGCTTGACGTGGTCCGCAAGCGTGCGGAAATGCGAATTGCAGGGGGTCAGTTCGGAGAAGGTGTTGCAGATGCCGATCACCGGCCGCCCGTCGAACTGGTCGTTCGGGACGCCGCGATTCTTCACCCACGAGCGATAGATGAATCCGTCGCGATCCAGCCGACCGAACCAGGCCTGACTTCGGCGAGGCTTGCGTCCCGCGCCCTGTGAATCCGACATCGCCCTTGTTCCATCCGTGGCCACCTCGAGCGCGGCAGCCGCGGCGGAAATCTAATCCGCGCCGGACAGCACGGTCAAGCGCACACCGTGGTCAAGTGGTCTGGCCAATTCCAATTTGGCCCGACGCACGCGGACCGCACCGTCGATGAGGAAGTCGAAGCCCGTCGTCCCAGTCACGCAGCCCTGATCACGATTCGATACGCTTCAGGCTGCACTGCGAGATGGCACGCACCAACACGGGCCAGACGCGCCTGCCGGCCACGACGTGACGACGACCCCAGCCGCAGGCGGATTTGCGCTTCCTCGGAGGTTCCGATGAATGAACCCAGTTTCCCCCACCTCGTCGCCGACATCGGCGGCACCAACGCGCGCTTCGGCCTCGTCGATGCACCGGGTACCCGCCCGGTTGACATCGCCAGCCTGCGCTGCGCGGAGTTCGAGAGCGCCGAGTCCGCAGCGCAGGCGTACCTCGCCGAGATCGCGGCACGGCGGAGTCAATCCGTAAAGCCGCGCCAGGCCGCATTCGCCCTGGCAACCGCGATCGACGGCGACACGGTCAAGATGACGAACAGCGACTGGGTGATTTCGCGCCGACAGGTCGCCCTCGCGCTCCATCTGGAGCGCTTCGAGCTGCTCAACGACTTCGAAGCGCTTGCGCTGTCGCTGCCGCATCTGCGGGCGGCGGACACCACATCGATCGGCAACGTAGCCACCGATCCCGCGCTGCCGATGGCGGTGCTCGGCCCCGGCACGGGTCTCGGAGTCGCCGCCTGCATTCCTTGCGCCGG
>JBAIYN010000398.1:0-2967 GCA_037915775.1 Burkholderiales bacterium
TTCATGCCCGAGGGCACGCGCAACGACGTGTCCTTCACGTCGCTCGCCTTCTCGCCGAAGATCGCGCGCAACAGCTTTTCTTCCGGAGTCAGCTGCGTCTCGCCCTTCGGCGTGACCTTGCCGACCAGCACGTCGCCGGCCTGCACCTCGGCGCCGATATAGACGATGCCCGATTCGTCCAGCCGCGCAAGCTGATTCTCCGACAGATTGGAGATGTCGCGCGTGATCTCCTCGGGTCCGAGCTTGGTATCGCGCGCGACGACGTTCAATTCCTCGATATGGATCGACGTGTAGCGGTCGTCGGAGACGACTTTTTCCGAGATCAGGATCGAGTCCTCGAAGTTGTATCCGTTCCACGGCATGAACGCGACCAGCATGTTCTGGCCGAGCGCCAGCTCGCCCAGATCGGTCGACGCACCGTCGGCGATCACGTCGCCCTTGGCGATCACGTCGCCCTTCTTGACGATCGGCCGCTGGTTGATGTTCGTGTTCTGGTTCGAACGCGTGTACTTGACGAGGTTGTAGATGTCGACGCCGACCTCGCCGGCGACGTTCTCGTCCTCGTTCACGCGTACGACGATGCGGTTGGCGTCGACGAAGTCGACCACGCCGCCGCGCAGCGCCTGCACCGTGGTTCCGGAGTCGACCGCGACCGTGCGCTCAACGCCGGTCCCGACAAAGGGCTTCTCGGGACGCAGGCACGGCACCGCCTGCCGCTGCATGTTCGAGCCCATCAGCGCTCGGTTGGCGTCGTCGTGCTCGAGGAACGGGATCAGCGACGCCGCCACCGAGACGATCTGGCTCGGCGCCACGTCCATGTACTCGACGCGCTCGGGCGACATCAGTACGAATTCGCCTGCCTGCCGGCAGCTCACCAGCTCGTCGACGAACTTGCCGGTCTTGTCGAGCGGCGCGTTGGCCTGTGCGATCACGTACTTGCCCTCTTCGATCGCGGACAGGTACGAGATTTCGTTCGTCACATGGCTGTTGTTGACCTTGCGATACGGCGTCTCGAGGAAGCCGTACTCGTTCAGCCGCGCATACAGCGACATCGAGTTGATCAGACCGATGTTCGGACCCTCGGGCGTCTCGATCGGGCACACGCGCCCGTAATGGGTCGGATGCACGTCGCGCACCTCGAAGCCGGCGCGCTCGCGCGTCAGACCGCCGGGTCCCAGTGCCGACACGCGCCGCTTGTGCGTGATCTCCGACAGCGGGTTGGTCTGGTCCATGAACTGCGACAGTTGCGACGAGCCGAAGAACTCGCGAATCGACGCGCTGATCGGCTTGCTGTTGATCAGATCGTGCGGCATCAGGTTCTCGGTCTCGGCCTGGCCAAGTCGCTCGCGCACCGCGCGCTCGACCCGCACCAGCCCGGCGCGGAACTGGTTCTCGGCCAGTTCGCCGACGCAGCGCACGCGGCGGTTGCCAAGGTGGTCGATGTCGTCGATCTCGCCGCGGCCATTGCGCAGCTCGACCAATACCTTCATCGTGTCGATGATGTCTTCGTGCGTGAGCACCATCGGCCCCGTGATTTCGCTGCGGCCGAAGCGGCTGTTGACCTTCATGCGCCCGACGCGCGACAGGTCATAGGTCTCGTCGTCGAAAAACAGGCGGCGGAACAGCGTCTCGACCGCGTCCTCCGTCGGCGGCTCGCCGGGGCGCATCATCCGGTAGATCGCGATGCGCGCGGCGAGCTGGTCTCCGGTCTCGTCGATGCGCAGCGTGTTGGAGATGAACGGGCCCTGGTCCAGGTCGTTGGTGTAGATCGTGCGAATGTCCTTGACGTTGGCGGCCCTGAGCTTCTTCATCAGGTCCTCGGTCAGTTCCTCGTTCGCGTTCGCGAGGATCTCGCCGGTTTCCGGGTCAACCGCGTTGGCGGCCAGCACGCGGCCGAGCAGGTAGTCCTCGGGCACCTCGATGCGCTTCATGCCCGCCGCTTCCATGTCGCGGATGTGCTTGGCGTTGATGCGCTTGTCCTTGGCGACGATCACCTTGCCGGTCTTGTCGGCGATGTCGAAGCGCGCGATCTCGCCGCGCAACCGCTCGGGCACCAGCTCCATGTAGCCACCGGTCGAAGGCGCAATCGCGAAGCTGTCGAAGGTGAAGAAGTGCGCCAGGATCTGCTCCGGCGTGAGCCCAATCGCCTTCAGCAGGATCGTCGCCGGCATCTTGCGGCGGCGGTCGACACGGAAGTACAGGATGTCCTTCGGGTCGAACTCGAAATCGAGCCACGAGCCGCGATAGGGGATCACACGCGCGGAGAACAGCAGCTTGCCGCTGGAGTGCGTCTTGCCGCGATCGTGCTCGAAGAACACGCCCGGCGAGCGGTGCAGCTGAGACACGATCACGCGCTCGGTGCCGTTGATCACGAACGAGCCGGTCATCGTCATGAGCGGGATCTCGCCCATGTAGACCTCCTGCTCCTTCACTTCCTTGACGGTCGGCTTGGCGGCTTCGCGGTCCATGATCACGAGCCGCACCTTCGCACGCAGCGGGGACGCGTAGGTCAGGCCGCGCTGCTGGCATTCCTTCACGTCGAACGGCGGATCGCCAAGCGTGTAGCCGCCAAATTCCAGCCGCGCCATCTGATTGTGGCTGCTGATCGGGAAGATCGACAGGAACGCCGCCTGCAGCCCTTCCGGCTTGCGCTGCGATGGCGGCACTTCCGCCTGCAGGAACTGCATGTACGACTCTAGCTGCGTCGCCAGCAGGAATGGCACGGCCTGCACGGCCGGACGCTTGGCAAAGCTCTTGCGGATACGCTTCTTTTCGGTGAAGGAGTACGGCATGGACGCTCCGTTCGGGAAGGTCTAGCGATGCGCCGGCAGCGCGGACGCACAAAACCGCACGGGCAAATGTGCCCGCGCGGGATAACGCGTTCCGAGTTGTTCGCTCATCAGGGGAAGTCTTTGATTTGGGGACGCTCGCGATCCAAATCAAAGGCCTCCGGGGTCGGTGCGCCGA
>JBAIYN010000446.1:0-7452 GCA_037915775.1 Burkholderiales bacterium
CGCCCATCAGCGCATTGAAGGCACGCAGGCGCGCGCCGCACCTCAGCCAGTCCTTCAGCGCCGCGCCCGCAGCGGCCCAGACGACCAGGCTCGCAGCACAGGCGGCCGAGAACACCGCGCAGATCACGACAATGCGCGACAGTGCCTCGTCGGCTGCCGTGTACGTGCCGGCGGTGGCGGCAGCGAGCATCCACGCCTTGGGATTCGCGTACTGGAACGCGGCCGATTGCCAGAAGGTCAGCGGGCGCGCGACGGTGCGCTCACCAATCGCCGCGGTGCGTGCGATCGACCACGCGATCGCGAGCAGGTATGCAATCCCGGCCCAGCGGATCGCGGCTGCAAGCGCCGGATGCGCGGCGATCAGCGCCGCGGCGCCGAGCGCACCGGCGGCCAGCATCGTGGAGAAGCCGAACGGCACGCCGAAGATGTGCGGAACGGTGGCGCGCAGCCCGTGATTGGCGCCGGTCGCAGTGGCGATCGTGTTGTTCGGCCCCGGCGTAAACGAGCCGGCCAGCGCGAAGACGATCAGCGCGATCAGCTGCTCGCCGCTCATGTTGCCCCCTTCGCACTACGGGCCGTCCCCCCGAGGGAGAGCGAGCGCCTTGGGAGCGGCCCGGCGGCGCTCATCAGTGGTCGCCGCCGGCCAGAACGCGCGCGAACTGGTCGGAATCGACATTGCCGCCGCTCACCACGAGGCCGACCTTCCTGCCCGAGATCCGGTCGCGCCATTTGAAGGCGGCGGCGAGCGACGCTGCGCCGGCGCCCTCGGCGACGTTATGGGTCGCGGCGAACATCAGCCGCATCGCGGCCGCGACCTCGGCGTCGTCGACTTCGATCACGTCGTCGACGAAGCGACGGATCATGTCGAGCGATTCCTGGTCGGGAACGCGGCACGCGAGGCCGTCGGCCAGTTGCGTGGTGACCGGCGCTTCGATGACATGGCCGGCGCGATAGGACAGCGCATAGCAGGGCGCCTGTGCCGACACCACGCCGACGATGCGGGTGCCCAGGCCGAGCGCTTCGCGCGCGGCGATGCAGGCGTTGATGCCCGATCCCTGGCCGATCGGCACGAAAACGATTTCGAGCGCGGAAACGGCGTCGAACATCTCCAGCCAGTAGCTCGCCACGCCGCGCACCAGATCACGGTGAAACGCCGGCACGAAATGCAGTCCGCGCGCGGCGGCAACGCGCGCCGCCTCTTCGCGGGCCGCCTGGAAGTCGTGACCGTGCTCGACCAGTTCGACACCGAGTGCACGCATCGCGGCGTTCTTCTCGCGCGAGTTGCCGAACGGCACGTAGATCGTTGCCGGCAGCCCCGCGGCCCGCGCCGCGAAGCCGACCGACTGGCCATGGTTGCCCTTGGTCGCGGTGATCACGCCCGGGCAGGCGGGTTCGCGCCGCTTCAGTTCGTCGAAGTACACGAGGCCGCCGCGCAGCTTGAACGCACCGACCGGCGTGTGGTTCTCGTGCTTGACCCAGACCTCGGCGCCGAGCGCCTCGCGCAGTAGCGGCCAGGAGAACTGTGCGGTCGGCTTCATCGTCCGATAGACGACATCGGCGGCGCGTTGCAAAGAGGAGCGATCTGGCAGCATGGTCGGAATCGGCTGGGACGGGAGCGACGAGGCTTGCAATCTAGCAGCGTTGACCGGTACAGTGCCAGTACAGTTATGCGTGCAATTTCAACAACTGGCCTGTCTGATCTTCCAGCACAGTTGCGATGACGACCGACGATCGCGACGCGGTTCCCGCGCTGGCAGAGGGCGACGCCGAGGCACCGCCCGGAGCCGGCGACACCTTGAGTGCGCAACTCGCGGCGCGGATGGCGCTGCGCATCGACGAGCACGCGTTGAAGCCCGGCACGCGCCTGCCGTCGATCCGGGGCTATGCGGCCCAGCAGCGCGTGAGCCGATCGACGGTGGTCGACGCGTATGACCGCCTGATCGCGATGGGGCTGGTCGAATCGCGACGCGGCTCCGGATTCTTCGTCGCGGCTCGTTCACGCCCGCTGCGACGCGCGCCGTCGAAAGCGGAAGCCGCACCGGCAGTCGATGCCGGTGCTCCCGATGTGGTGTGGCTGCTGCGCTCGATGCTGCGCCAGGCGCCGGCCTCGCCGCAGCCCGGGGCCGGATTGCTGCCGACGCAATGGCTGGACGCGGGTCTCGTCGGCGGCGCTGTGCGCGCGGCGGGCCGCAACGTTACCGGCGCGCAGCTCGGCTACGGCAGCCCCGAGGGCCACCTGCCGCTGCGCGAGCAGATCGTCCGGCGCCTCGCGCTCGCAGACATCGGCGCCACGCCGTCGCAGATCGTCACGACCTGCGGCGTCACGCAGGGGATCGACCTGGTCGCGCGTCACCTGGTCGCCGTCGGCGACACCGTATTCGTCGAAGACCCGGCGTGGTTCGTGATGTTTGCGCGCTTCGCCGCGTTCGGGGCGCGCGTGATCGGCGTGCCGCGGCGCGCCGACGGGCCGGACATCAAGGTGCTGCGCAACCTGCTGACGCGCTATCAGCCGAAGCTCTTCGTCGTCGGGTCCGTGCTGCACAACCCGACCTGCACGTCGATGTCGGCCGCGAATGCGCATGAGCTGCTCAAGCTGGCCGACGAGTACCGCTTCACGATCGTCGAGGACGACATCTACGGTGACCTGCATCCCGGCCGGGCGGGCGGCGCCGCGGTGCGTCTGGCGAGCCTCGACCAGCTCAAGCGCGTCGTCTATGTCAGTGGCTTCTCCAAGACCCTGGCGGCCACGCTGCGAGTCGGCTACATCTCCTGCGCCGGGGAACTCGCAGAACAGCTGGCGAACCTGAAGCTGCTGACGGGTCTCACGACGCCCGAGGTCACCGAGCGGATCGTCGCGCGCGTGCTGGCTGAAGGCAGCTACCGGCGCCATCTGGATCGTCTGCGCGGAAAGCTCGATGCCGCGCGCGATCGCACCGCGCGCGCGCTCGAGCGAATGGGCGCGCGCCTCTTCGCTCAGCCGGAGGCGGGCATGTTCCTGTGGGTCGATTGCGGCCGCGACACGAATGCGATCGCCGCCGCTGGTGCGCAGCAGGACATCCTGTGCGCGCCCGGCAGCCTGTTTTCGCCGAGCCAGCTTCCGAGCACGTGGATGCGCGTATCGGCGGCGACGAGCCTCAACCCTGCCGCCATGAAGTTCCTGGCGCACGCACTGTAGTCGACGGCTGCACTGTCCCGGGATCGGACCGAGGGGCGAAGCACGAACCCGGCAGGTCTCGCCTGCCTGGCGTCGATGGCCGTGGTGTGTGCCCGTCCGCCGTCAAACGACCGGTTCCACGGCCTCGGATGCCTGCGGCGCCGAGGCGCCGGCGATCACGACCCGATTGCGGCCCTGGGTCTTGGCGGCATAGAGCGCCGCGTCCGCGGCGCGGATCAGATCGATCGCCGTCGCACCATGCGTCGGGGCTTCGGCGATCCCGATCGAGATCGTCGTCCTGGGCAGCAACTGCCCCCGGTAATGCAGCGCGAGTCGCTCTATCTCGGTGCGCAACTGCTCCAGGCGCGATGCGGCGCTCGCGCAGTCGGCGTCGGGAAGGACGGCGACCAGTTCCTCGCCGCCAATCCGGCATGCGATGTCGCTGCTGCGCAGGCTGTCACGCAGCACGCGTGCGACCTCGCGCAATACGAGATCGCCCGCCTCGTGACCGAATCCGTCGTTGAAGCGTTTGAAATGGTCGAGATCCAGCACGGCGACCGACAATTGCTTGCCCGAGCGCTGGATGCGGTGCAGTTCGCGCGGCAGCGTCTCGTCGAGATAGCGCCGATTGAACAGCCCCGTCAATCCGTCGCGGACCGCAGCATCGCGCAAGGCCTCGCGCAGCTTCAGGTTCGACAGCCCGAACTTGATCGCCTCGCCGACGACGCTGAGCAATTGCGTCAGCCGCCGGCGCTCGTCGGCGTTCGTTCCGGCGGCAATCGACGACACCAGCACCCCGAGGGCTTCGCCCTGAACCGACAGCGGCAGGCAGTTGATCGTTGCCGTCGGATCTGCATAGTGTGCGCAGCGGGCCTCGGCGGCGTCGTGCGCCTCGTGCGCGCGTCCCAGGCGCAGGCCCCAGCAGTCTGCCAGCGCGAATACCGGCTGCGAGAGCTCGCATTCGCCCCAGCGCGCGACGACTTCGAGCAGATCGCCGCCGCTGCGTTGCACGGCCAGCGCGCCACAATGGCCATCGAAGAGCCGGCTCAGAACGCGCTCGATCACCGAGTGGGCTTCCCGGCTCGACTGGCACGAGGCGAGAAGCTCGTTCATCCGGTTGATCTGCGCCATGTCTTCGTCGCGTCGACGCAGCTGGGCCACGGACTCGCTCAGCCGGCGGTTGGTCGCGTGCATCATCTCTTCGGCGTTGTGCCGCTCGGTCACATCGCGGACCAGCACCACCCAGCGCGGCAGGCGGTCGAAGACGATCAGCGAAACCGACAGCTCGGCGGAGAACTCATCCTCGCCTCGCAACGCGGTGGCCCGGCATTGAAAGCGGCCGTGCTCGCTGATGTCGATCGACGAATCGGCCAGCAGCGCGTGCCAGGTCGGGATCAGTCGCGCCACGCCGCGACCGACGACCTCTGTTGCCGCGCAGTCGAACAATCGCTCGGCGCTTCCGTTGAAGGATTCGATACACGCGTGGCTGTCGACCACCAGCAGGCCGTCGTTCATTTGCTCCTGCACCGCGTCCAGTCGCGCGCGCGTCTGCTCCAGCGCCGCAGTGCGCGACGCCACCTGGGATTCGAGGTTCTCGTTCGCCTGACGCAGGCTTTCGATCATGTGGTTGAACGAGCTCGCCAGCTGGCCGATTTCGTCCGCGCTCTCTTCCGGGACCACCAGATCCAGGCGCTTCTCGGCCCGGATGCGTTCGGCGAGGCCGCTCAAGCGCGACAGCGGCCGCAGCATCCTGCGCGCAGCGGAACGTGCAAGGGCGCTGGCAAGCAGCGCGACGGCGACTCCGACGCCGACAATCGTCCGCGCCAGCGAGGCAAGCCCGTCCAGCGCGTGCGCGCGTGCCATGCGGACCTCGACCTCGAGCCCAAGATCGTTGATCGCAGCAACCGCGTCCAGCGGTCGCCGCATCGCGATGAATCCGTCGTCGATCAGTTCTGCCGCCCGATCGTTGACCGGTGCACGTGCGATCAGCACTTGCTGATCGTGCAGCAAGTTGGCGAACAGGTCCGCATCGACCACGCTGGACGCGTGCGCGAAGAGCGGGGCGAGCGGGATTTCCAGTACCAGCGCGCCTTCTGGCATGCCGGTCGCGGGAAAGACGACGGGGTAGGCGAGCAGCAGCTTCCTCCCCGCGTCGGACAGTTCAACGACGGCCTTGTGGCCGGTCAGGATCGTGTCAAGCCAAGCGGCGCCCACATAGTTTGTTTCGCGGGCCGAATCGTTCGACGACAGCGCGTTGCCGCGATGATCCACCAGCGTCAGCGTCGCCTCGGCCTGCGCCGGCAGCCGGTGATCGCGCAAGAAAGGCTTCAGGTAAGCGGTGCGGCCACTGGAATCAAGCAGCCCGTTGACGACCAGCGAATTGCCCGCGAGCCCCGCAATGTCTTGCTCGATCGACGCCAGGATCAATGAGACCCGGCTCGCCAGCAGCACCGCATTGTTCGAAAGGGAATCCTGTGCGTTGCGCAGAAGGAGCGCGCGGCCTTGTACATACGCAAGGCCGGCAAGCAGCAGTACCAGGCAGGCAATCAACAGCGCGGCTGCCGCGGCGATGCGGTCGGCAATGCTGCGTCCGAACAGGCCGCGCAGTGCCGGGCGTCGCCGCGGTGGCGCTGTTGCCGGCGCGCTCTCCGGCACCGCCGGCGCCGATGGGGGAACGAGAAGTCCGACCCCGTCCATCACTACTTGCGGTCGACCCTGACCAGCGCGCCGTCGCGATCGTAGGCGGCGAGGAAGATGGCGCCGGGGTCCAGGGCCTCGTGCCGCGCGGGCGTGAACGGCTCGCGGTAGAAGCGCACCAGGCCCTGGTAGTTGCGCACCCGTTCCAGCGCGTCGCGGACCTGGCGGCGATCGGAGCTGCCTGCGGTCTCGATCGCGCGCGCCAGCAGGTGCACGAGATCGTAGGCGTGCGCGACCCCGACCGGCGACTCGATCTGGCGCGCATCTTCGATGCCGTATTGCCGCTTCATCGAAGCGAGCAGACGCTGTGCGACCGGATCCCTGGCACCGATGAAGCTGTAGGTCTGGACGACCTTGAAGTCCACGCTCCCGAGAGCGGGCGACGCGAGCGAGAAGAACTTTCCGCCGGTCACGCCCCAGTGACTGATCACCGGCAAACGCTCGGCGGCGGGCAGCGTCGCCAGCTCGTTGACCAGGATCGAGCCCTCGCCTTCGTTCGCGACGAGCAGCAGGACCTCGGCCCCCGCCTGGCGCAGTTGCTGGTAGCCGGCCAGCAGAGACTTGTCGCCCCAGTTGTACCAGCTGACGCCGGCCAGCCTGAGGTTTGCGAACTTCTTGATTCCGCGCTCCGCGGCGGCAAGGGAACTGCGACCCCAGCTCGTGTTCGGAACCATCAATCCGACCTGCCTTGCGCCGGTCTGCGCGGCATGCTTGAGCATCGCCTGCAGCGCCCAGTCGTCGCGCAGCGAGAGCCGGAACACGTAGTTGGGACTGTGGCCGTTGTCCACGATCTCGTCGGCGGCCGACCAGGCCGCGAGCAGCGGCAGGTGCGCCTTCTGTGCGAAAGGCATGGCTTCCATCACGGCTGGGCTGAACTTGCCGGTCAGTACGGCGACGACGTCGGGATTCGCGGCCAGATTCTGGATGTTCTCGACGGCGCGGTTCGGCACGGAGCGGTTGTCGCGGATCTCCAGGGTCAGCGGCCGCCCGCCGAGGACGCCGCCGGCACGGTTGATCTCCTCGATCGCGATCGAGGCGCCGCGCTTGATCGCTTCGGCTGACGTGCTGGTGGCGTGCCCGAATTCCGCGTCGATCCCGATCACGATCGGGCGCGGCTGGGCCTCGGCTCGCAGGGTGGCGCAGAGCAGAAGAAGCGCCGCACAGCGGGCGGCGCCGAAAGCATGGGAACGTCTGGTCGGCATGCGGCTTTCCTGATCGGATCTATCGGGCGGGCAGGGGGCGGGCAAGGCGCTGTCTCGTCGATCATCGCCTGCGACCGGGGGCGGTCGATCGGTGGAAATGCCGGCAGAAAGGCGGCCGAATCTCGGGGCTCGGGCGGAATCGGCGAGGCGACCGGCTTGAACGGCGCAGACCTGACCCCATAATCCGAGACGCCATTGTCATTTGGAGGACATTCATGGGAGCACCTGAATCCCGCATCAAGGAAACGCTGGGCTTCCAGGCCGAGGTGAAGCAACTGCTGCACCTGATGGTCCACTCGCTGTATTCGAACAAGGAAATCTTCCTGCGCGAGCTGATCAGCAATGCGTCGGACGCGTGCGACAAGCTGCGCTTCGAGTCGATCGCGCATCCGGAGCTGC